>JAJPZY010000042.1 GCA_021204085.1 Clostridiales bacterium
AACTACACGGGGGTTTCGCCGATATGGCGTAGTCCCGTGAATAATTCAGGTTTATGATATGATACTTCGGATTTCTCCATAAAAACCTTATTTAATATCATATATTTTTTTCTTCAAATAATCAACCGCTTTTTACAAAAATATTATAAATATTCAAACGAAATCCGAATATTTTTACTCTTCCGGCGCCGTCTGCTGATCTACCGGAATATCCGTCAGCTCATCCTGTTTGAAATAAACATCTGTATCGGAATCTGTCCAGATATCCAGATGAAGCGTCCCTGTCTTATCTTCAATCTGCGGCAGGATCTGATCCATGCGCTGAATTTTCTCATTCAGGGAAGATCCCGTCCCGAGATCCACCTGAATATCCCCGTAACTCAAAAGGATATCGCTGCCGTCAATATAAATGCAGTCCGGTATACGCTCATATTTTTCCAGAAGCTGCGTCAGTGTAAGAAGTGTTTTTAAAATACTGCTCTTCTCAAGCTCCAGCTTCTCATATAATACTGCATCCTCCACTTCCAGCCCGACAATCTTCATGGTGCCGTCAATCACATCCGTAGACAGCTCCACCACAAAGCCATCCTGGTCAAAATATGCGTTCTGCCCCAGAGATGAGATATAGACATAGCCAAGGATACTTTTTTCCGTAACCTCAATCTGAAGCACGGACGGCGACTTAAGGCTAATCTCTATGCTGTCCACAAAAGGAATCTCCTCCTGCTTCTGAAAATGATTTTTCAGCACAACATAAAGTGAATTCCAGGAATATTCATCATTCAGCGCCCATGCCTCAATCTGCTCATCCGAGTAAATCTCGTTGCCGACCACCTCTACATCCTTTACTACAAAAACCTTCCACACCATAATCACAGCCAGCACCACAACCAGAGCCAGCACCGGGAGCAGGGTGACAAGAATTTTTCGCCTTCTCTGTTTTCTGCGTTTCTTTCTCATATCATTTCCTCGCGCTGACCTTTTCCCGTCATTCGCGAACTTCCTCCTCGCTTCTGTCTCCTGCTGCTCTTTTGCTTCAGCCGGCCGTCAGTAAACCTGTTTCTTATTCCATCGGTTCATCCAGCCGGATTCCACGCGATACGGACAGTACGAGCCCCATCTCCGTCAGGAGAAAAATCATGGACGTACCTCCATAACTGATAAACGGAAGAATAACCCCCGTATTCGGCATGGAGTTCGTTACTACCGCCAGATTCAACACCACCTGAAGAGAAATGTGGGATAAAACGCCCACCACCAGCATGGCGCCGAAAAGATCGGCCGCGTTATTCGCAATAACCATAAAACGCCAGATCAGAAGTACAAACAGGAGAATCACACAAATTCCGCCGAAAAGACCCAGCTCCTCACAGATTATGGTAAAAATAAAGTCGTTCTGTGCCTCCGGTACATACCCCAGCTTCTGGATACTGGCACCTAAGCCTTTTCCGAAAAGGCCGCCGGAACCGATGGCATAAAGTCCCTGGAGCGTCTGATATGCTTCATCCGGATAATCCTCCGGGTGCAGCCATGCAAGAATTCGATCACTCCGGTAGGACTGTGTCAGAATAAAAACCGCGCCCATGGCAACAACCAGAACAGCCAGCACAAGAAAATGAGAATACTTCGGACTGGCAACAAACATCATCAGCACACAAATTCCCGCAACGATAATTGCTGTACTTAAGTTACTGTAAGCGATCACCGCGATGATCGGCGCCACACGAATCAGGATTTTTAATATACTCTTAAAATCTTTGATCTGCTTCGGCATCCGGCTAAGCACTGCCGCCAGATAGATGATCACCGCCACCTTCGCAATCTCGGAAGGCTGAAACTGGATCGGTCCGATCTTCAGCCACCGCTGGGAACCGTTCGCGTCACTGCCAACCACGATAACCGCAGCGCACAAAAGAAAAGACACTGCGTAAACAAAGCGGCTGACCCAGATTTTTTTCCAGAATTGATAGGGAATCTGCGAAGCGATCGCCATAAACACCAGGCCGATGGCAATGTTTCTCGCCTGATGCCTGAGATAATATGTCGCATCGCCGAATTCACTCTGTGCTTCATAAGCGCTGACACTGTATAGCATCACCAGCCCGAATCCCAGAAGGAAGATGACCAGAAACAGCAGACTGTAATCAAAATATTTTGTTGTCCTCTCTTTCTTTATCGGGCGATCGCTCATGGGCAATTACTCCTCCAATGCATGAACCATTTCTTTAAACATTTTTCCTCTGACCTCATAGTTCGGGAACATGCCCCAGCTGGCACAGGCAGGGGAGAGCAGAACCGCGTCACCGGTGTTCGCCTTTTCATAACAGATATCTACCGCCTCCTGAAGACTGTCGGCAAAGACATAATCCGTAAATCCGCAGCTTTCCGCTTCCACTGCGATCTTCTCCCGAGTCTGGCCGATGAGGACAAGGATCTTCACCTTACCGTCAAAGCTCTCGATCCACTCTTTATATGTAGAGTTTTTATCATATCCGCCGCCGATCAGGCAGGTCGGCCGGTCCATGGCTTGAATACCCTTGATCGCCGCATCCGGATTCGTCCCCTTGGAATCATTATAGAAACGCACACCGCGCTTTTCCGCCACATACTCGATCCGGTGCTCCACTGCCTGAAACTTTTTCAATGTTTTCCGAATCTGATTCATCGGCACACCGACACTTACTGCCATCGCCACGGCAGCCATCACATTTTCATAATTATGCCGCCCGAGGATGTTCAGGTCATCCGTGCAGATCACCTCTGTCACAGAACCATCCGCCGCATACATAATCTTATTCCCATCCAGATACAAGCCTTCTTCCAGCCTCTGCAAGCTACTGAAATAAATGATTTTCGCAGAAATTTCCTCCTCATGCTCCCGAAGGATTTCATCCTCATAATTTAAAACACAGACCTGATCTTTTGTCTGATTTTTGGTAATGGAAATCTTGGCGGCAATATAATTTTCCATTGTGTGATGACGATTTAAGTGGTCCGGTGTGATATTTAAAATTGCCGATACCTGCGGACAAAACTGATCGATCGTCTCCAGCTGAAAGCTGCTGATCTCCGCCACTGTCACCGTCTCATCCGTCATATCCTCCACCACTCCCGTGTAGGGGATTCCGATATTGCCCACCACTTTGACATTGTCCGAGTAATCGGACATAATCTCACCCAGAAGCGAGGTCGTCGTCGTCTTGCCGTTCGTCCCGGTAATTGCCAGAACCATACCCTTTCCGCAACGGTAAGCCAGCTCAACTTCGCCCCAGACAGGCACATCTGCCTCCCGGAAAGCATCGAGAACAGGCAAATCTGCCGGCACGCCGGGGCTGACAACAACCAGCTCGATCAGCTCCGATACCTCCTTTGAAAGCTCCCCCGTATATAATGCCACAGCGCTCTCATCCGGAAACTCTCCCAGGATGCGCGCGCAGTCCAGATTTTTATTTCCGTCAAATAGAATCACCTTCGCCTGCCGGGCAAGCAGTAATTTCGCGGCCGCAATGCCGCTGATTCCCGTTCCGAATACCAGAATATTTTTTCCTGTAAAATCCATCGTATCCTCCCCGTTACTCATTCATGTATCGCTCTTATTTTTTCCCTTGTATCATTTACATCGCAAGAAATCCGATCAGGCACAACAGCGCAGTTACAATAGAGAAAACGGCCACAACTCTCGTCTCCGACCACCCGCAAAGTTCAAAGTGATGATGAATCGGAGCCATCTTAAAGAAACGCTTTCCGCCGGTTCTTTTAAAATACGTAACCTGTATCATGACTGATATAATCTCAACCCAATAAATCAGGCCGACAATCAAAATAAAAATCGGCATCTGCAGCATATACGCAGTAGAAGCCACAAAACCGCCAAGCGCCAGTGAACCGGTATCTCCCATAAACACACTGGCAGGGTAGACATTAAACAGCAAAAAACCCAACAGCGCACCTGCGACCGCACAGGTGATCGGCTCAATCCCGCTGGCAGTGCCCACCGCCACTACTGAAAAGAAAGTAGCGACCAGAATCGTCACACTGGAAGCGAGGCCGTCCAGGCCATCCGTAAAGTTTACTCCGTTTACCGTACCGATAACAGCCAGAAACAATACCGGGACAGCCAGCCAGGACAGAGACAGATACTTCCCGCCGGAAAACGGGATCAGCATGGTCAGCGGAATATCCGACCGGACCATATATATCGCAAAAACCGCGGTTACCGCAATTTCCAAAAGCATTTTCTGTTTCGGCAGCAGGCCGTCAGACCGCCGCAACACAACTTTTAAATAATCATCCAGAAAACCAATGATTCCGAACCCCACTGTCACAAACAAAATGGGGATAATTTTCGGATATCCTTTCACATAGATCAGTGACGTCACAATAATGGCAATCAATATCATAATACCGCCCATTGTCGGCGTACCGTTCTTTTTCTGGTGCGATTCCAGCTCCTCTCTCTCTGTATTTCCTACTTTTAGTTTCCTTAACACCGGAATCAGGATCGGGCCTAAGATGGCCGAAATTGCAAAAGCGATCAAAACCGGAAGGATTACCTGATAAGTCATTTTATACCTCTTCTCATATCTGTATGTAAAAAAATAGCCTTCGTTAGTATAGTCGTTTTCTCCGTGAATTGCAAGGTGTTTACTCAATCCCCAGATAGGGAAGAACATCTTCAAAAATCTCCTGCATCACCGGGGCGGCGATGGTGCCGCCGTAATAGGTCCCCTGCGGGTTATATATGACAACAAGGCCGATCACCTGCGGGTCGTCGGCGGGCGCGAATGCGAGGAACGAGGAAATATACTTGTTCTCGCTGCGCGGCAGAGTCTGGGAGGTGGCGGTTTTGCCGCCGATGGAATATCCCTCCACGGCGCCGTTTTTCCCGGTGCCCTCCGACACGACCTTCTCCAGAAGATACTGCAGAGTCTCTGACGTTTCTGTGCTGACCAGGCCTTCCGTCTGCTCATAGGAGAAGTTCTCAAGGGTCTCCCCGTCCGCGTCTTCCACACGAAGGCCGAAGTGCGGCGTGATCCGGGTACCGCCGTTGATCAGCGAAGAAACCGTCGTGATCAGCTGAAGCGGCGTGATCTGAAAGGACTGGCCGAAGGATATCGTAGCCAGTTCTACCTGACCGATCGCGTCCTCCGCGTGCATGATGGCGGATGCCTCTCCCGGCAGGTCTACATTTGTCTTTGCAAACAATCCGAACTGCCCAAAATAATCATAGAATTTTGACGCGCCCAGGCGCAGCCCCAACTCAATAAAGACAGGATTACAGGAGTTCATAATTGCTTCCGTAAAAGTCTCTGCCCCATGTCCGCCAACCTTATGGCATCGGATTTTTCGATCCTCCACCACTTTGTAGCCCGGGCAGTAAAAGCTTTCCTCCAGGGATACCAGATTCTCCTCCAGGGCAGCCGCCGTGGTGATGATTTTAAAGATTGACCCCGGTTCGTATGTATCGCTGATGGAGGGATTGCGCCACATGCTGTTTAGCAGCTCCATGTTTTCATCCTCTGTCAGCTCTCCGTCCGCCTCAATATTCAATGTGTAAGGATCATTTAAATTATATTCCGGGACATTGGCCATCGCGAGAATTTCACCATTCTGCGGATCCATGAGGATAATGCTCACCGCGTCCGCGGATTTTTCTTCAAGAACAGTCTCGGCCGCCTGCTGTACATAGGTCTGTATATTATAATCCAGGCTGATCACCAGGTTGTCGCCGTTTACAGGCTCCTGCCGCCGCTCGCCGGCTGCTTCGATTTCGATGCCCGACGCGTCTGTCAATGTCAGAATCTTCCCTGATGTTCCGGACAGGTATTCGTCATAAATGACTTCGAGCCCTAAAATCCCCTGATTATCACTGCCGGTAAAGCCGATGACCCGGGACGCCAGCTCATCGTACGGATAGGAACGTTTATAGTCCACATCCACTTTCACTCCAGCCAGATCATAAGCCAGGATGGCGTCGCCCGTCTCCTTGGAAACATTGGTTTTGATGCGCTCAATGGAAGAAATCTTTTCCACCCGCGCACGTACCGTTTCTTCGGACATCCCCAGTTCTTTGACCAGCATGCGAATTACCGCTTCCTCATCCTCAATCTGGGCGTGAATCACGGAAACCGTGCACACAGACTGGTTGGCAGCAAGCACAACGCCGTTGCGGTCCAGAATCTCGCCCCGCGCCGCCTTGATGCTTCGTTCCCTCTCATGCAGGTCTTCTGCCTTCTCACCGAAAAATTCGGATTTGAAAATCATAATCCAGGTCAGTCTGCCAATCAGAATGAGCAGCATCAAAAGTATGAGCAAAACCACTATAAACAGCTTTTTCTTCTGAAATGTCTTCAGATGTTTCAAGAAAATGCCCCGCGGGATTTTTAAGTTTATTACAATCTATTCGAATTACAATATCCTATTCCCATTATGCGCCGCTTTCCTCCTCGATAGTCTCGTCCCCGGACTCATCTGAGGTTTCCTCCGTGGAATCACCCGTTGTATCCTCTGACGTTACTGCATCCTCATCAGATGTTGCCGCATCCTCATCGCCTTCATCGGAAGTCGAAACAGAGATTTCTCCGACTCCTCCGATAATATTCAGATCCGCATTTTTCCCGGTCAGTTCCTCATCCGGGTAAATGTTGAGATAAGGCAGTGCTTCCTCTAAAATTTCGCGGACAATATTCTGCGCATAAGAACTGTGTCCCTGATCCTCAAGGTTGGGTTCATCTACGATCACATAGATAACCACCTCCGGATCATTTGCCGGAACAGAACCGATAAAGGAAACCAGATATCTGCCGTCCGCACGGGTCGAGGTCGCATTTCCATCCTCATCCAGGATATATTTCTCTGCCGTTCCGGTCTTGCCGCACATGGAATAGCCGTCTACCTTCGCCGTTGAACCGGTACCTTCATCCACAACATTTTGCAGGTATTCGACAATGGTCTCAGAAGTTTCTGAGGAAACCGTGGTCCGAAGCAGTGTCGGTTCAATCGTCTTTACCGTGTTTCCGTTTTCATCTGTCAGCTCCTGAACTACGTGCGGAAGATAATAATTTCCTCCATTGACCAGCGAACAATAGGCGCTCGCCAACTGAATCATAGTCACATTAAAGTTCTGCCCGAAAGAATTGGTCGCCAGGTTAATGGTATTTAAGTTTTCCTCTGAATAAATCAGGCTATCCGTTCGGGTCTTGCCCGGAAGATCTATATTTGTTTTTAATCCGAAATTAAAAATCTGCTGATACTTTGCAAAGTTTTCCGCACCGATCTTGTAAGACATCTGCATCAGAGCATCATTGCACGAATTCTCCAGCGTTTCCGACATCGTCTCTATCCCGTGGCCGCTTCGATTCACACAATGAATAATGTGCCCGGAAATTTCCTCATAGCCATCGCAGTAGAATGTCATGTCCTCTGTCAGCGTACCGGTATCCAGTCCGCAGGCAATCGTAAAGGGTTTCGCCGTTGAACCCGGCTCATAAGTGTAGGTGATACAATAGTTCTGCTTTAAGTCATCGGCTGCATCTGTCAGCTCATCCTCATCCATGGCCTCAATCTCTTCGTCTGAGTAAAAAAGCTCTAGGTTTTCCGTTGTAGTGAGTGTGTAATCATAATTAGGATAATTCGCCATCGCCAGGACTTCGCCTGTATCCGGATCCATCATCAGCACCATGATATGCTCCGCGCCGCCGCGCTCTTCCGCATTGTTCGTCAGCGCATCATAAAATTCCTCAACTTTCGACTCCACAATGGACTGAAGATTCGCATCGATGGTGGAAACCACGGTCTGGCCGTCAACCGCTTCCTTGATTGTGACTTCATAATCCGAATCCTGATTCAGATAGCCGTACTGCCGTCCGTCTGTCCCGTTTAAGACATCATTATAGGAATCCTCGATACCGCCGAGGCCCAGATTTCCGGAAGCCGTATATCCGATCAGCGCGCTGGCCAGAGAACCGTACGGGTACTCCCGCACATACTCCTTTTCAAACCAGATCCCTTTGATTTTGGAATTTTCCTCCTGCAGCTCTTCAAAAGCCGTAATCTCCTCATAGGAAAGCTGGTTCGCAATCTTATAATACTGTTTATCCGGATGCTCCGAAATGTAAGTGCGAATCTCCTCAATCGTCAGCAGAAGTTCATCCTCATCAAAGCAGGCCGCCAGTGCTTCCATCGTCGGCTCCAGATAATCCTCATCCGCACTGATTACGCTGCAATCTAAAATGACATTGTATACGTCCGTGCTGGTTGCAAGAACCGTGCCCTTGCGGTCTACAATGTCTCCTCTTCGAAACGGTATGGTAGTACTGGAATACTCCTGATTGTTTAACACAATTTTCTCATATTTCTCTCCGCTTTTCACTTCAATATACGCCAAACGCCCGACCATTACGGCCAGGCAGGCAATCACCAGCGAAAATAAAAGCAGCAGCTTTTTCTTCATCTGGAAAAGAAATTTGAAATTTTTCTGCGAACGGTTTCTCTGTCTTCTCTTCGCCATCATGTGTCCTCTTAATATCTTAACATATGAAACACGCCGGGATTCAAAGCTCTCAATACAAATGCATGTATCCAAATCTTCGTTCCCTGAATTCTGCTATCATTCATATGCATTCATAAAATCATCATTTTCCACAGAATAATATTGAATCTGATCCTCAGACGGATAAACAAGTCCGAGCTCTGCCGCCCGCTCGCTGACCTCACTCAGGGTCATCATAGTCTCCAGACGAGTTTCAGCCGCGCTGTTATCCGCCTTTATATCACTGACACTGGACTCAAGCGATGTAATGGCCGACATACGCGTCGTAATATCCGACTGAAGATAAATAAAGGCGCAGCATACCAGACCGCAGACCGCCATCGCTGCAGATACAAAAATAAGATATCCGCGGTCAAAAGCCGTGGCACGCGCAGCATTTCTCTTTGCATGAAAACGTCTCTCCCGCTCCCTGCGAATCTCCTCCCGGCTTTTTTCCGGAATCACCGATTCCCGCCGTTTCGGCACCGCCTGTTCCCTGCGGACAGCACTTTCTTCTATATAAGATGCATTTGATACGTGACGATTCTGCTTGCTCTGCGCCATGACTGTTACTCTTCTTTCCTGTGTTATGCTGTTACGATATAGTTACAATGATGATTTTTCGAACACCCGAAGCTTTGCGCTCTTCGCGCGCTTGTTATGCTCCACTTCCTCCGGCGACGGCAAAATCGGCTTCCGCGTCACGACCCGGCCTTTGGAAACCTTCCCGCAGACACAGACCGGAAAATTAGCCGGGCAGGTGCAGGGATTCTCATTCCGTTTAAAATTCGCTTTCACAATCCGGTCTTCCAGAGAATGGAATGTAATTACGCATAATCTGCCGCCCGGTTTCAGCAGATCAATCATCCCATCCAATGATTCCTGCAGCGCGTCCAGTTCTCCATTCAGCTCAATGCGAATCGCCTGATAAGTGCGTTTCGACGGATGGCCGCCGGTAGCCCGCACTTTCGCGGGAATAGCCTCCCGAATAATCTCATTGAGCTGTCCCGTCGTCTCGATGGGCGCTTTTTCCCGCGCTGCAACAATATGTCGGGCAATGTTCTTCGCGAACCGGTCCTCTCCGTAATCCCTTATCATGCGGTACAGCTCCGACTCGCTGTACTCCGCCAGGATATCCTTCGCTGTCCTGCTCTGGCGCTGATCCATGCGCATGTCCAGAGGAGCATCCTCTTCCCGATACGTAAATCCGCGGGAAGGCTCGTCCAGCTGATAAGAGGAAACCCCCAGATCCAGAAGAATGCCGTCCACCTCTGTGATTCCAAGATCCGCAAGGCGGGCTGCCATCTCGCTGTAATTGCCCCGAATAATGCTCACCCGATCAACAAACGGCAAAAGCCGCTCGGACGCTGCCCGGATTGCATCCGCATCCCGATCAATTCCGATGAGCCGTCCGTCCCCCGTGAGCCGGCGGACGATTTCAAAGCTGTGTCCTGCTCCGCCCAATGTGCCGTCCACGTAGATGCCATCCGGATTCGTGAGCAGGAAATCGACAGTCTCAGTTAATAAAACAGATGTGTGTTCGAAATTCATCAGAAGTTTAACCCCAAATCCGCCATGTGCTCGGCGATCTCGTCCATATCATCATATTCATTCTCCTGCCAGCGAGCTTTGCTCCAGATTTCAATACGATTCAAGACACCGACAAGCACGACATCCTTGTCCAGACCCGCAAACTCCCGCAGTACGGAAGGAATCAGCACCCTTCCCTGCTTGTCCACCTCACAGTCGGCCGCACCGGCAAAAAAGAAACGGGAAAATCTTCTGGCTTCTTTTGTGGCATGAGGAAGCTCCTTGAACTTGTTTTCGATGTTCTCCCACTCTGAATTCGGGTAAACAAAAAGGCATCCGTCCAGTCCCTTGGTCACAACGAACTCCTCACCGAGAATCTCGCGGAACTTCGCCGGCATGATAATCCTGCCCTTAGCATCCACCGAATGACTGTACTCGCCCTTGAACATCAAAAACACCTTCTTCCCTGGTAAAATTTCGAAGTCTGTGAGGATGGAAAAGTTATCAACAAAGTTATCCACCTTATCCACTTTCCACCCTATGAAGCCACTTTTTTACCACTTCGCGCCACTTATGTTCCCATACTACTCCCTTTTCCCGTAAATTGCAATAGTCAGTTTGTTTTTTAACTTAAAAATCCCCCGGGGAAATCCGCATATTTGCAGGAAAAAGCACACAAAAAAGGGCGGAGCCGCCACAATAAAAATCAAGTGGTAGCTCCGTCCCAGTTTTATTAAATATTCATTATTGAACAGAGAGGTAACTGTAGCCCATCAGCGCCTCATCGACCTCTTTCGCGGCCTCCCTTCCTTCGCGAATGGCCCATACAACAAGCGACTGTCCCCGGTGCATATCCCCGGCGGTGAAGACCTTCTTTACATTGGTCTTGTAAGAGCCCTCAGCTGTATCCACATTGGTTCGCGCATTCAGCTTCACGCCAAAGTCGTCAGCAATATAGTTCTCCGCGCCGAGGAACCCGGCGGCAATAAGAACCAGGTCGGCGTCCATCTTTTTCTCGGTGCCCTCGACGGGAACCATCATAAACCGCCCGGTTTTCTCATCCTTTTTGCTCTCTAGCTTCACAGTAACAATGCCTTTTAAGTTCCCGTTTTTATCCTTCAGGAACTCCTTCACCGTGGTGGTATAAATCCGCGGGTCGTGACCGTACATGGCGATGGCTTCCTCCTGGCCGTAGTCGGTCTTGCAGACCTTCGGCCACTCCGGCCACGGGTTGTTCGCGGCGCGCTCATCGGGTGCCTTCGGCATCATTTCGAGCTGTGTCACGCTCTTCGCGCCATGGCGGATGGAGGTACCGACACAGTCGTTTCCGGTGTCGCCGCCGCCGATAATAACCACATTTTTGCCCTTCGCAGAGACATACTTCTTATTTTTCAGGTCAGAATCCAGCAGGCTCTTCGTTGTCTGCGAGAGGAAATCCACCGCAAAGTAGATGCCCTTCGCATCCCGTCCCGGCGCATTGATGTCGCGGGGATTTTTTGCCCCGCAGGCCAGAACGACCGCGTCATACTTTTTCAGAAGATCGGCGGCTTTTTCATCTTTCCCCATATTGACGCCGGTGAGGAAAGTAATGCCTTCCTCCTTCATGACCTCGATCTTGCGGTCAACGATCTGTTTCTCCAGCTTCATATTCGGAATTCCGTACATCAGCAGTCCGCCCGGACGATCATCCCGCTCATAAACGGTGACCAGATGGCCGCGCTTATTCAGCTGGTCGGCCGCCGCCAGACCGGAAGGTCCGGATCCGATGATCGCCACCTTTTTGCCGGTGCGGGCTTTGGGCGGTTTTGCCTTCGCATATCCCATTGCATAAGCATTTTCAATCACGCCGTGCTCATTTTCTCTTACGGAAACCGGCTCGTCGTTCAACCCGCAGGTGCAGGCTTTCTCACAAAGCGCCGGGCAGACCCGGGAAGTAAACTCCGGGAAGTTGTTTGTCTTCACCAGCCGCTCATACGCCTGCTCCCAGTTTCCCATATAAACCAGATCGTTCCACTCCGGCACCAGGTTGTGCAGCGGACAGCCGCTGGTCATGCCCATCAGCGTCATGCCGGACTGGCAGAACGGCACGCCGCAGGCCATGCACCGGGCGCCCTGAAGCTGTTGCTTCTCTTTGGAGAGGTAGACATGAAATTCATTGAAATTTTTGATCCGTTCCTTCGGGTCGATATCTTTGCTGACCTCGCGGTCATAATCCAAAAATCCGGTAGGTTTTCCCATTTTTCTCCCCTCCTTAATGCTCAAACTTGGAATAGAACGCCTCAATCTGCGCCTGCTCTACGTTGTAACCTTTTTCCTCCATCTGGACGATGGCGGTCTGCATGTTGTGGTAATCGTAAGGAATAACCTTCTTAAACTTCGGCAGATACGCGCCGAAATCATCCAGGATCTCCTTGCCCTTCGCGGAATTGGTCAGCGTTACATGCTCCTGGATCAGATTTTTCAGCTCCAGTACGTCGTACTTGTTTGTCAGGCTCTCGGTGAAAACCATTTCCTTGTTCGTACGGGTGTAAAAATCGTTATCCTCATCCAGAACGTAGGCCACGCCGCCGCTCATGCCGGCTGCGAAGTTCTTGCCGGTCTTGCCGAGCACAACCACCCGGCCGCCGGTCATATACTCACATCCGTGGTCGCCGACGCCTTCTACTACAGCGATGGCGCCGGAATTTCTTACGCAGAAACGCTCGCCGGCCACACCGTTGATGAATGCTTTTCCGCTGGTCGCCCCGTAGAGCGCCACGTTGCCGATGACAATATTCTCATCCTCTTTGAAGCGGACGCCTTTCGGCGGGTAAACGATCAGACGACCGCCGGAGAGGCCTTTGCCGAAGTAATCATTGCTGTCGCCCACCAGTTCCAGTGTCAGGCCTTTCGGGATAAATGCCCCGAAGCTCTGGCCGCCGGCGCCGATGCACTTCACAATATAAGTATCATCATCCAGCGTATCCTGATAACGGCGGGTAATCTCCGATCCGAAGATTGTTCCGAAAGAACGGTTGGTATTGGAAACATTGATCTCGATACTCCGCTTCTGCTTTTGCTCTAAGGCCACACCCATCTGCTTTAAAAGAACTCTCTCATCAATGGATTTTTCCAGTTCAAAATCATAAACCTTCTTCGGGTCAAAGATCACTTTGTCCTTCGGACCCGCGAAAGGATTCTGCAAAATATTCGTCAGGTCAAGCTTTGCGGCATTGTCGGTCAGATTCTCACGAACCTTCAGCATATCGCTGCGCCCCACCAGCTCATCCACGGTGCGGACGCCGAGCTTCGCCATGTATTCACGCAGCTCCTGCGCGATGAATTTCATAAAGTTCATCACGTACTCCGGTTTGCCGGAGAAACGTTTCCGCAGCTCCGGATTCTGCGTGGCCACGCCAACCGGGCAGGTATCCAGGTTGCAGACACGCATCATCACGCAGCCCATAGTTACCAGCGGAGCCGTTGCAAACCCGAACTCCTCCGCGCCCAGCATCGCGGCGATTGCCACGTCGCGGCCGCTCATCAGTTTGCCGTCCGTCTCGATGCGGACCTTGTTGCGCAGACCGTTCATGATCAGCGTCTGGTGGGTCTCCGCCAACCCCAGCTCCCAGGGAAGCCCCGCGTTATGGATGGAGCTCTGCGGCGCCGCGCCTGTTCCGCCGTCATAGCCGGAGATCAGGATGACCTGCGCACCGGCCTTCGCCACGCCCGCGGCGACCGTGCCGACGCCGGCCTCGGACACCAGTTTCACGGAAATCCTTGCTTTATTATTTGCGTTTTTCAGGTCAAAAATCAGCTGCTCCAGATCCTCGATCGAATAGATATCATGATGCGGCGGCGGGGAAATCAGAGACACGCCGGGCGTGGACATCCGGGTCTTCGCAATCCACGGATACACCTTTTTCCCGGACAGATGTCCGCCCTCGCCGGGCTTCGCGCCCTGCGCCATTTTAATCTGAATCTCCTGTGCGCTCACGAGATAACGGCTGGTCACGCCGAATCTGCCCGACGCCACCTGCTTGATTGCGGAGCAGCGGTCGGTATCCAGACGCTCCAGACTTTCGCCACCCTCACCGGAGTTGGATTTTCCGTGGAGGCGGTTCATCGCCACAGCAAGGCACTCATGCGCTTCCTGTGAGATGGAGCCGTAGGACATGGCGCCGGTCTTAAACCGGGTCACGATGGAATCCACGCTCTCCACTTCCTCGATCGGAACGCCCTGCTTCGGGTAAACAAAATCCAGCGTCCCGCGGAGGTTCATGACGTCCGTCTCATTGTTGACAAGACTGGTATACTGTTTGAACAGATCATAATCGCCCCGCCGCGTAGACTGCTGCAGGAGGTGAATCGTCTGCGGATTGTACAGGTGCTTCTGTGCACCGCTGCGCATCTCATGCCGTCCCACGCTGTCCAGCGTTTTCTCCGTGCCGAGTCCCAGCGGATCGTAGGCCTGTGAGTGAAGGACGTCTACATCGTTCTCGATATCCTTCAAACCAATGCCGCCGATGCGGCTGACAGTTCCGGTAAAGTACTTGTCAATGACCGCTTTGTCAATCCCGATCGCCTCGAAAATCTTCGAACCTTCATAGGACTGGAGGGTGGAAATGCCCATCTTGGAAGCAATCTTTACGATACCGTGGAGGACGGCCGAGTTATAATCATCAATAGCCGCGTAGTAATCCTTGTCAAGCAGATGGTCATCAATCAGCTGCTTGATGGTATCCTGCGCCAGATACGGGTTGATCGCACATGCGCCGTAACCGAGCAGCGTTGCAAAATGATGAACCTCCCGCGGCTCGCCGCTCTCCAGGATCAGCGCCACTGCCGTACGCTTTTTCGTCTGCACCAGTTGCTGCTGCAGCGCGGAAACCGCCAACAGGGACGGAATCGCTACATGGTACTCGTCCACCCCCCGGTCAGAAAGGATCATCACATTCGCGCCTTCCCGGTATGCCCGGTCTGCCTCCACAAAGAGGCGCTCAATCGCCTTTTCCAGGCTGGTGTTTTTGTAATAAATCAGAGAAATCACACTGACCTTAAAGCCGGGGCGATCCATATTTTTAATCTTCATCAGATCCGTGTTCGTCAGAATCGGATTGCGGATCTTCAATACCTGGCAATTGTCGGGAACTTCCTCCAGGATATTGCCGTCCTCACCCACATAGGTGGTGGTAGAGGTAACAACCTCCTCGCGGATCGCGTCGATGGGCGGGTTGGTAACCTGCGCGAACAGCTGTTTGAAATAGTTAAACAGCGGCTGGTGGTCGTCGGAAAGCGCCGCCAGTGGAATATCGATTCCCATGGCAGCCGTCCCCTCGGCGCCGTCGCGGGCCATGGGGAGCATGACGTTTTTCACGGATTCATAGGAATAACCAAAGGCCTTCTGCATCCGGCTTAAGTCCTCGTCGGTATACCGCGGCACACGCTCATTGGGGATTTTTAAGTCCTTCAGCTCCAGCATGTACTGGTCAATCCACTGGCCGTACGGCTGCTTGCCGGCGTAATTTTCCTTTAACTCCTCGTCGTCAATGACACGTCCTTTGATCGTATCAACCAACAGCATCTTGCCCGGACGCAGACGATCCTTCGCCACAATCTTTGTCGGGTCGATATCCAGAACACCCACCTCGGAAGAAAGGATCAGGTAATCATCGTCCGTGATATAATAACGGGAAGGACGCAGGCCGTTCCGGTCAAGCACCGCCCCGAGAAGATCGCCGTCGGAAAACACGATGGACGCCGGCCCATCCCACGGCTCCATCATCGTCGCGTAATACTGATAGAAATCCTTTTTCTTCTGGGACATGATGTGGTTGTTCTCCCACGGCTCCGGAATCGTGATCATCACCGCCAGCGGAAGCTCCATGCCGCTCATCACCAGGAACTCTAATGTGTTATCAAGCATAGCCGAGTCGGAACCCGCCACATTCACCACCGGCAGGATCTTGGTCAGCTGACCCTTAAGATGTTCAGACTCCATCGTCTCCTCGCGGGCCAGCATCTTATCTGAATTGCCGCGGATGGTATTGATCTCACCGTTGTGTACGATAAAACGGTTCGGATGCGCACGCTCCCAGCTCGGATTTGTATTCGTGGAGAAACGTGAATGAACCGTTGCGATTGCCGACTCATAGTCCTCATCCTGAAGATCATCAAAGAAGAGCCGCAGTTCATTCACCAGGAACATGCCCTTGTAAACGATTGTCCGGCTGGACAGGGATACCACATAGGTATTATCATTGGACTGCTCGAAAATCCGCCGCGCCACATAAAGCTTGCGGTCAAAATCCAGTCCTTTCGCAACATCATCCGGCCGCCGGATGAATGCCTGCATGATATAAGGCATGCAGTCCAATGCTTTTTTCCCGATTACCGAAGGATTGATAGGCACTTCACGCCAGGCCAGGATTTCCAGCCCCTCTCTGCCCACAATCACCTCAAACATTTTCTTCGCCTGATTGCGCTTTAACTCATCCTGCGGAAAGAAAAACATACCGATGCCGTAATCGCGCTCGCCGCCCAGATCCACGCCCTGCGCTGCCATCGTCTTGCTGAAAAATTTATGAGAAATCTGCAGGAGAATACCTACGCCGTCTCCGGTCTTGCCCTCGGCATCCTTTCCGGCACGGTGCTTTAAATTCTCTACGATCTTCAGCGCGTTCTCCACGGTCTGATGGGTCTTGATGCCCTTGATATTCACCACGGCGCCGATGCCGCAGTTGTCATGCTCGAACCGCGGATCGTATAATCCCATCGGACGGGCATTGCTCTCGTTCATCTGAAAATTTTCCATCACTCAATTCCTTTCTGAATTTTACATCATATGGTTGACATGACTTACAAAAACAGCAAAAGAGACTATCCCTTTCGTGGGAACAGTCTCCTTTGACTCGCCAAAGACACTATACTATAGTTTTTTCTGTTTGTAAAGTAGGAATATTTGCCGAATTGTCAGATAATCAGTATGTTTATCTTTTACTTCCGAATTATCAGATATTTCAATTAATTTTTTCGTCATATATTCATTTTCAGAAACAATTCAATCTTACTATCTCTTTATTTTCTTTGGTTTAATACATTCCTCAATGCTTTGAACTTCGCCAACACACGGATATGATTCTCTTCACTACATCCATTTCCCGGATAAATCGCTCTTATATCAGATCTTCTCTTAGTTCATCCAGAGAATCGTACACACAAACCGCGCCCCGCTCCGCCAGTTCTTCTCTCGTACCAAACCCATAAGAAACGCCGATGCAGTCAATGCCGGCCTGTCTCGCGCCGTCCGCATCGTACTTCGTATCCCCGATCAACACGGTATCCTCCTTCCGATAACCCGGATGATCCGCCGTGCCGTCTCCCGGATAAGACAGAGAAAGACGGCGAAACGCTTCATTCAGCACTTCGATCTTTGAATCAATCCGACCGTCCGGGCTGGCACCCACTATTTCATCCAGATATTCGGTCAGGTTGAATTTATTCAGGATATCGCGGCAGCGGTCCTCAATCTTCGAGGATGTCAGCACCTGAATAAGTCCTGCTTTGTGAAAAGCCTTCATCGTTTCCCGGACGCCCGGAAAAAGCTCGCATTCAAAAACGCCGATTGGATTGTAGCGTTCCCGAAAGCGAGCCACCACCTCCTCCACCTTTTCCTGCGGGATTCCCGCGTATCTCGGGAACGACTCCCGAAGCGGCGGACCGATGAAATGCCGGATATTCTTCTCGCCCTCAATATGTATCCCATATGGTTCCAGGGCATACTGTACGCACTTTGAAACACCCTCGTAGGTATTGACAATGGTGCCGTCCATGTCCCAGAAGATGAATCTGTATTTTTTTGTATTCACTCTGTATTTCCTCTTATTTCATGATGATATTAAGGCCAAAAGTATTTACAAATGATGATACCTACGATTTTTGTGGAGCAATCTAAAGTATCATGCCCTTACTTCTGTCATAGCTTCGATGCTTCTGTCCGTTTTCTCAGCTCATCCCGCATCCGCAGAATGCTCTTTCCCAGAACCGGATGGATTTTCCCCGGGCAGAGTTCTGCCAGCGGATCCAGCACAAAAAGCCGGTTCTCCATATCCGGATGGGGAACGATCAGATCGCTCTGCTCCAGAATCTCGTTATCATAAAAAAGAATGTCCAGATCCAGCGTCCGCGGTCCCCAGTGAATCTCCCGCTTCCGACCGGCTTTCTCCTCTATCTTCTGCAAAAATCTGAGCAGTTCATAGGGAGTATATAACGTCTTAAGTACGATTGCAGCATTTACAAACTTTCCCTGCTCTGTATACCCGTAGGGCTCCGTTTCCAGAAAAGAAGATACTTTTACATCGCGAAGCTGCGGATTCTCACTGAGCCGCTGCAATCCCTGCTGAATCTGCGCGACACGGTCCCCCATGTTGGAACCGACCGACAGATAAGCCGTATGCCACTCTCTGCGAATAGCCACCGACGCCGTCTCGATCGGAAGGGCAATCGGCGCCCATGGTTTTTTTATCTCCAGATCAATCCGCTCAACCCCCGGGATCTCCTGAAGGATGGCCTCGGCAAGATGCTCCGCCACTGCCTCCAGCAGTTTGAACGTATGCTCCTTCATGTATTCCGTGATAAAATGGCAGACCGTACCGTAATCCACAGACAAGCGCAGGTTATCCGTAAAACCGGCCTTCCGCGTGTCTGCATAAAGCGCCGCGTCTACCAGAAACTTCTGTCCCAGCTTTGTCTCCTCCGGGAAAACGCCGTGGTAAGCGTACACCTCAAGGTTTTTTATTTTGATTTGATCGAACATAACTCATTTCCTCCTAAAATCGCCTGCGTCATCCGGATTGCCTGCACATTTTCTTTCACATCATGAACACGCACAAATGCGCAGCCGCAAGTCACCGCATAAACGGTAGTCGCCACGGTCCCGATCACGCGCTCGTCCGCCGGCACGTCAAGTGTCAGGCCGATCACAGACTTACGGGAAGTCCCGAGAAGCACCGGATAACCAAACTGTGACAGCTTATCCAGACAGCGAATGGCGGTCAGGTTATTTTCATATGTTTTTCCAAATCCAACGCCGGGATCCAGAATAATCCGGTCATTCCGGATACCCGCCTGCTTTGCAAGCCGTACCGTCTCCGCCAGATCTTCACACCACTCTGTTTCAAAATCCGTATAATCCGCCTGCTCCCGATTGTGCATCAGGCAGCAGGGTACGTCAGCTTCCGCAATCACACGCCCCATCCCGCTGTCATATTTCAATCCCCAGATATCATTGATCAGGTCAGCGCCTGCGCGTAGCCCCGCCTGCGCGACCCGGCTTTTATACGTATCCAGAGAAACCGGTATGTCAAACCGTGCTTTCACCGCCTCAATCACCGGCACGACACGGTCTGTCTCCTCCTCATCAGAAATCATAGTATAGCCCGGACGGGTAGACTCCCCGCCGATGTCAATGATATCCGCCCCCTCGCCCATCATCCGCTCCGCCTGCGCCAGCGCCCGATCGATGGAATTATACCTTCCGCCATCCGAGAAGGAATCCGGGGTTACATTCAGGATACCCATCACGTAGGTGTTATTTTTCGTATCAAACTCTCGATTTCCAATTTGCATGTGCGGCTCCTTACTCTTTCTGTCATTTTTCCAGGGTTTTTTTCAAGTGATTTTTGACATTTTTCCAGAAAATGTTGTACCATTCAAGAACATATGCCGGTCAGGAAAACAAATATACCAGTCTGCAGCCGGCCTTTAAACCTTCACCGTCTGGTTTTTCTCCGCTTCACTCCACTTGCAGGTGTCCGCCGCAGGGCAGGAAAAACAGTTGCGCGACAACTTATCGGCCCGCTCGATGTAATAACCGATCTGGCTTTTATCAGAATATGCATACTGTCGGCCGTGATGCTCCCGGATAAAATCACAGACGTCCGAAATCCACTTCTCAGGGTAGTCAATCTCCGACAAAATCTGCCGTGCGAGTTCGGCACCGGCAATCGCGTGATGCTCCCCGGTTCGGTATTGGGCAGAGCGGCCGATGTCATGAATCAGGCCGGTCACATAAATGCGGTCTTTTATCTCTTCCTGACAGATATTTTCTGTTACACAAGCCTCCAGCCATAGGATCCACGCGATTCTGGCGACATCTAATCCGTGCTCCAGCTCATGATGACAATAAATCCGATCTTCCTCATCCTCCCGGATTTCCCGCTGAATCCGGAGGAAACGCTCATTTTTCAATAATCTTTCCGTGTACTTCATGCTCCCCTGCCGCTTCCCGAAACGCCGTGCGAACGCCGTTCAAATAATAGAGGGAACCAAATGCCAGAATCACATCCCGTGCATCTGCTTCCGCCAAAGCATATGATACCGCATCCCGCGGATTTTCACAAGAGATAGCGTCTACCTTTTGTCGTTTTAACTGTGCCGCCAGTTCTTCCGCTGAAAGTGCACGCGAATTCGGCGGAGTCACCGTATAGACACGGTCGCCCGCCCGGAACATCAGGCGGATCATCCGATCATACTCCTTGTCCGCCAGCACCCCCATGATGTAAATGATTTTTCGCTTCGGAAAACTGTGATCTAACGCAATGCGCAGCTTCGACACCGCATCCTCATTGTGCGCGCCGTCCAGGAAAACATCCGGAGAAGACAGAATCTGTTCAAACCGCCCCGGCCAGCGAACGTTTTGCATGCCGACGGAAACGACGGATGGCGTGATCCTGGGGTACTTTTTCTTTAAAACTTCCAGTACTTTGAGCGCACAGACGGCGTTCTGAAGCTGGAAATCACCGCGAAGGCCAAGGGTGATATCAAATGGCGCTGCTGCACAATCAGCAAAGACTGAGGCATCCCACGAAAAAGAAATCGCTCCATCTCTACATACAGGCTCATCGGTCATCTCAACATCAGCCACCTCAAGCGGTGCCCGGCGCTTTTCGCATGTTTCACGAATCACCGCCATGACTTTCGGCTCCTGTCTCACAGAGACCACCCGGCAACCCTCCTTGATAATCCCGGCTTTGGCACTCGCGATTCCCGCAAGCGTGTCTCCCAAAAACTTCGTATGATCTCTGCTGATTGATGTCAGCACGCTCACCAACGGCTTCCGGATCAGATTGGTAGCGTCCGTCGCGCCGCCCATGCCGACCTCCACCAGCGCAATATCACAGTTTTCCTCCTGAAACCATAAAAAAGCCGCCGCCGTTTCCACCTCAAACCGGGTTGGATGCGGACGCCCTTTACGCACCAGCTCCTTACATTTATCTGCTACTTTTGTAAAAATCCCGGCCAAACGCTCTTTTTCTATGGGTTTGCCGTTCATTAAGAATTCTTCCTCATAAGAAAAGACATCCGGCGTGGCAAACCGCCCCACCAGATAGCCCGCTTCCGAAAGAACCGACGAGAGCATCGCCCCCACCGACCCTTTTCCGTTCGTGCCTGCGATGTGAACGATGGGTACCCGCTCCTGCACATCACCCAGTTCCCGCATCAGGGCTTTTATACTGCCAAGGCCCGGCTGAATCCCGTATTTTTTTGTGTCCTCCAGAAAGGACATTGCTTCTTCATAAGTCATTTTGTTTACCATATACGAATTTTGTCTTTTTTGCACAGAAACACCCGGAAGAAATCATATTCTCCGGGTGTCAACATAGCACTTTTATGCCACTTTTGAATAATCAATAACAGAAATCTCCTGCATAAGATGTTGTGCGGCTTCCACCATCTTTTCAAGGCGTGCCACAACATCTGCCGTATAAATTATTTCATTACATTCCTGACACTTGTAACAGGGCACTTTACGAATAATTACAATACCATTTTCAACTTCTGTCACATCTGTCGTATATCCCTTTTCAGCATTCGCACCACATTGCATACACAGCATATCTATCTCTCCTTTCTGGTCTTCATATCCTCCTCCCACCTATCCGCACTGGGATAATATGCAGTTATCAAATATATATTCTTTGCCATTACTTACAACAATATGAAGATAATCTCCATTTTCTGATTTCCCCAAAATCAAACAACTCGACAATGGTTTATCATCTTCATAATGCTTGATAATCTCACCTGTTTTAATTCCATGAACTATATCAACAATCTTAATATTTCTTTCTGATAATCGTTCTCTGGCATGTTTGGTCAAAGCAATGTTCTCTGGCTGATTCATTTTTCTTATAATGTTAAGATCAGGCATTACATCACCTCACAGTTCACAGATTATCCGTTCAAATTATAACACATTAAATCACATTCTACCATCACGTTTTATTTCATATCGAAAATACCATTTTCAGTAACAATATATGACAAGGCCACATCAAATTCACCTGTGGGTAATTCTTTCGATACCTGCAGTTCATAGGCAACGCCCAGCATAATATACCGATTCCGCTCTGCAAAATGGCGGTCGTAGTACCCCTTACCAAAACCCATACGATTTCCATGTCGGTCAAATGCAACTCCGGGTGTAAGTACCAGCGTATCCAGCCTCCTCCAATCCACAGGTCTGGCTGTACCTCCATCATTCACAGGCAATGGCTCCATCACCCCAAAAGTGCCTTCCACCAGCTGAGAAAAATCCCCCACTTCAAAATAACACATCTCATCTCCAAATACCTTCGGGAAAGCCACCTGCTTCCCCCGCTTCCATGCTTCCTCTGCCACCGGGCGGATATCCGCTTCATTCCCCAGAGGATAGTAGGCATAGATATACTCTGCCGTCTGAAACAACGGGCTTTCCAGAATGTGCCTGCAGATTTCGGAAGATAACGATGCGACCTGTTCCCGTTCCATATCATTTCTAAGCTGCTTATAAAATTTTCTGATTTCCTGCTTCTGAATCATTATATTTATTCCATCTCAATGATTACCACTTCGCACGGATTTCCGAACCTCGGAATAGCCGTTGTATTGGACACACCGGAACTGACAATCATTTTTCCGTTTCTTCCATAAGCATATTTCGGAAACATTCCCTGTCCCGGCGCAAAAACCGGAACGCCGCGTTTTTTCCCGCCTTTACTGAATAACCGCCACTGACCTCCGTGCGTATGCCCCGCTACAACCAGATCAAAGGTATCCAGCGGCGTATCCCTCACATATCGGATATAGTAATCCGGATGATGACAGATCAGTATTTTGGGTGCATCCGATTCAGGAGAAGCGGGAATCCGGGGTGAGCCATTTTCCAATGCCTGCACACCGGCAAACCCGGAAAGCCAATTCAAATCATATCTGGTAGATAATGCACCGATTCGGAATGTCTGTCCTTTGATTGCCACTTCACAATCCTGATTATCCAGCAATACGATTTGTCCGGAATCCATCAGTGCATAATCCTCCGGAAGAAAATACCACTCGTGATTTCCCACGCCCATAATCACCGGTGCAATTTTCCCTGCTTCTCTCAAGAACCGCCGTCCGTTCTCCTCGTCCCACTTCTTTCTCTCATCCCGGTCGGGCAAAAGCGATCCGTCCAAAATCTTGATCACCTTTGTAAACAGACTGCGGCGCTTTGGTATTCCCTGCCATTCATTCATCTTTTCAACGGTCCACTCGCTTGCACCACGCTCGTGCCGCTCCATTATATCTCCCGCCGCAAAAATCAGCTCCGGAGATTCCTTTCGAATCACATTCAATACTTCTTCCGGATCGCGGTCATGAAGGTCTGAGACAAGCGCACACCTGACGGGAAATTTCACTCCAATGTATACCGTATATTTTGTTATCGCGATTCTATCACTCATTATTTCCTTATAGTTTAACCTTACTAAACGACTATGCTAAGCGCAATGGTCGCCGTGGCTCCATTTCGCTAAGCGCCGCATGTATACATAAAAGTCGCCAATCAGCGTTCGCCTATGGCAGCTTTGCATAAGTTCGACTACGGAAATCAGAGATTTCCTGTCTCACTTATCCGCTTCTTGGACTTTTATAGTAAATGAATACCTTTTCCGCAGACAATCTCTGCCTCTTGTATTATTATATGTAAAACATCGAAAAAATCAACAATGTATTACTGACTGACGCAACAGGGAAAGGCCATCTGCTCCCGGTAATTCAGGTTCAGATGGCCTTTTTCAATGGACTGATTCTCACAATTCCATCTTTTTTATATTTCTATATCTCGTTTTTACAGCAGTCCGCCGATTGCAACGAAAATCGGTGCAAACACCAGAGACACAATCGTCATCAGCTTGATCAGAATATTGATGGACGGTCCCGATGTATCCTTGAACGGATCGCCGACGGTATCGCCGACAACCGCCGCCTTATGCGGCTCACTGCCTTTGCCGCCGTGCTGGCCGCTCTCGATATACTTCTTCGCGTTATCCCAGGCACCGCCGGAGTTTGCCATAAAGATGGCCATCATAACGCCGGTAACCAGAGCACCCGCCAGCAGTCCGCCGAGCGCCGCCGGTCCTAAGAGGATGCCGACCACGATCGGGACGACGATCGCGATCACGCCGGGAACGATCATTTCCTTTAAGGAAGCCTGTGTGGAAATACCGATGCAGGTCTTGTAATCCGGCTTGCTTGTCCCTTCCAGGATGCCCGGGTCAGCCTTGAACTGTCTGCGGACTTCCTCGATCATCTTATAAGCTGCTTTCGAAACCGCTTCCATGGTGATTGCGGAGAAAAGGAACGGCAGCATCGCACCGATAAACAGTCCGACGATTACGGTCGGAACCAACAAATCAATCGTGGAAAGCTCCACTGCTTCCGCGTAGGATACAAAAAGTGAAAGCGCTGTCAGTGCCGCAGAACCGATAGCAAAGCCCTTACCGATGGCTGCCGTCGTATTTCCGACGGAATCCAGAGAATCGGTAATCTCGCGGACACTCTCATCCAGTCCGGACATCTCGGCGATACCGCCGGCGTTGTCCGCGATCGGACCATATGCATCTACAGCTACGGTGCATCCGGTTGTGGCAAGCATGCCGACTGCCGCAAGAGCGATGCCGTACACGCCGCTGAACTGGTAAGCAACAAAGATACCGGCAGCGATCAGGATGATCGGCCATGTGCAGGAATTCATACCAACCGCGAGTCCGCTGATGATGTTTGTCGCGGAACCGGTCTCAGACTGCTCCGCAATCTTCTGCACGGGTTTATATTTGTCAGATGTGTAATACTCGGTAATCCGTCCGATCAGAATGCCGACCAGCAGACCGGCAATGATCGCGCCGCACGGCTTGTAGGAGCCGAGCATCGGCTTACTTAAAACGATTGCCAGAATAATCGTAATGATATTCGCAACGTTGCTGCCTGTATTCAGGGCCTTCTGCGGATCCCCGCCTTCCTTGCCGCGGACAAAGAAGATACCGATAATCGAAGCAACGATACCTACCGCAGCCAGCAGCATCGGATACAGTGCGCCGCCAATCTGTCCGAGAGAACCGGAAATACCGGATGCAATCAGGCCCAGCGTAATCGCGGAAATAATAGAACCGACATAAGATTCAAACAGGTCTGCGCCCATACCGGCAACATCGCCGACGTTATCACCCACATTATCCGCGATAACCGCCGGGTTCCGCGGGTCATCCTCCGGGATACCTGCCTCAACTTTACCGACCAGGTCTGCGCCGACATCAGCGGCCTTCGTATAAATACCGCCGCCCACACGGGCAAACAGTGCAACCGAGGAAGCACCGAGGGAAAATCCGAATAAAATGGAAGAATTCCCGGTAATCAGATAAATCAGGCTTACGCCGAGGAGCCCAAGACCGACAACGCAAAGACCCATGACAGCACCGCCGCGGAACGCAACCGGAAGCGCTGCGGACATGCCCTTTTCCTTCGCGGCATTCGCCGTCCGGACATTCGCCCTGGTCGCCACGCTCATACCGAAGTATCCGGCCAAAATCGAAAAGCAGGCGCCGATGACAAAGCAGACGGCCGTAGGCCAGCCAATGGCAAATCCGACCACCACAAAAACAACTACAATAAAAATAATCAGAATCTTATACTCTGAAAAAAGGAAAGCCTGTGCGCCCTCGTGAATCGCCGCAGAAATTTCCTTCATCCGGTCCGTGCCCTCCGACTGCTTTTTTACATTCGCAGCAAGCCCTAGCGCGACAAGCAGTGCAGCCACGGCAATGACCGGGATAATAAATGCCCATGTTACCATTTTCAACTACCTCCCATTTACATATAAATCTTATCTCTGAAAATCATAGTATCATATGCACAACTGCAAAGTCAACAGTCGTTAATTAGTTATCAAAGATATACAAGAAATTCCAATATTTTTACTATTTCCTCTAAAAAAATATCCTGATAGAAACAGATCCTAATTGTCAAAATGTCATGATTATCAAATAATCCATATCCTTCCTCATTTGTCTGAAATCTTTGTGCAGGATACTGCCGTTGTCGCCGACATATTTTCAGGCGACTTTGTAGGGGTGTTTTTAGCTGAGACGAAATCCAGCGCTTACGTAAACTTAGGCGCGAAGGCATTCCTGAGCGTCTTAGTTGAAGTTAGCGATTAGTTTGTCGAAGCGTTACCCCGGTTGCCTTAAAATATGTCGGCGACAACGGCAGCATCCGTCAGGAAAATTTAATTGATTCTCTACCTTTTAACCCCCTTCGTATCGCGTCCTCCGATACGCAGGCGGTTCAGTGCCACCTCTTTTTCATTTACGGTAACTACGGGATTCGTATCATGGTTCAAAACCCAGGCCGCCTCAAGGGAATCCCCGAGGATCAGCTTCATGCCGCGGACACCGATCGCTCCCTTTTTCTTTTCGGGAATATCAGACGCCGCAATGCGCAGGAAATAATTTTTCTTTGTCTGCATAACAAAGGTGTCCTCTTCCTGTGCGACACCAGCAAAGATCAGCCGGTCACCTTCCCCGAGCTTCGTGGCAGCCGTCGTCCGCTTCGATACATCAAACTCCGATCCGTCCACACGCTTGACCATCGAAAATGCAGTAACGAAAATCATTTTTTTCTCTTTCATCTCCGACAGCGGCAGGATCGTTACGATACTTTCCATGCTGCTGGAATAATTACAGATATTGTCCACCGGGATGCCTTTGTCCCGGAACTTTCCGAACGGGACATCGTCCATCTTCACCTGATGCATCTGCCCGATATCCGTAAACAGGCAAAGCCGATCGTCGCTCATGCAAAAAATCACCTGTCGATTTTCCGCATCCGCGGCCTCACGGTTTCGCTCATACGTAGCCTGATCAATGGATTTCACATAGCCGAAGCGATCCATCAACAGGACGACCGGAATCGCCTCCGGCTTTTTCTCCTCATAGACCGCGGCTTTTCCGTTCTCAATGACGGTCTTTCGCGGCGTGGCAAACTCTTTTTTCAGCGCTTTCATCTCCTGCATCAGGACCTTTGCCATCGCGGCCCGGCTGCCGAGGACTTTCTCATAAAAAGCGATATTTTTCAGGGTTTCGTCGTGCTCTTTGATCAGAGCTTCTATTTCCAGACCGATCAGCTTGTACAGGCGCATCTCCAGAATCGCCTGAGCCTGACGCTCCGTAAAATGCAGCATGGAAGCGGTTTTCTGTGAAAGTCTTGATTTGAACTTAATCCCCTCGGTCTTTCCCTCAACCAGACAGGCTTTAGCCTGTTTGATATTTTTACTTCCGCGGAGGATCTCGATGATAAGGTCAATAACGTCGCAGGCCTTGATCAGGCCTTCCTGGATTTCCTGCTTTTCACGCTCCTTATTTAAAAGCGTTGTGTATTTCCGCGTCGCCAGCTCATACTGGAACTGGACATTGTGTCGAATAATGCTGACAATGCCCATCGTCTCCGGCCGCCCGTCCGCGACAGCCAGCATATTCACGCCGAATGTATCCTCAAGACGTGTTTTCTTATAGAGAAGATTGCAGATATTCTCCGCATCCGCGCCTTTTTTCAGTTCTATGACAATGCGGATCCCTTCCTTGGAAGACTGGTTGGAAATGTCCACGATATCCGTCGTTTTCTTTGTCTCCACAAGACTGTAAACGTCATTTAAAAATTTGCCGATGTTCGCGCCGATCATGGTATAGGGAATCTCGGAGATCACAATACGCTCCTTGCCGCCCTTCACCTTCTCAATCTCCACCTTGCCGCGAAGCCGAATCTTACCGGTGCCGGTCTCATAGATGTCCTTTAACTCGTCCTTGTTGATGACGATGCCTCCGGTCGGAAAATCCGGTCCCGGGATAATCTCCATCATCTCCTCCGTGGTAATATCCGGGTCTTTCATGTAAGCAATCACACCATCGATTACCTCACCGAGATTGTGGGGAGGAATGCTGGTCGCCATACCGACGGCAATGCCCTCCGCACCATTGACCAGAATGTTCGGGATTTTTACAGGCAACACAGACGGTTCCTTCTCCGTCGCATCAAAGTTCGGGACGAAATCCACCACGTTCTTATCCAGATCTCCGAGATAGGCTTCCTGTGTGATCTTCTGCAGACGCGCCTCCGTGTAACGCATGGCCGCCGCACCGTCTCCCTCGATGGAGCCGAAGTTGCCGTGGCCGTCCACAAGAGGCATCCCGTACTTGAAATCCTGCGCCATGACCACCAACGCACCGTAGATGGAGCTGTCCCCGTGCGGATGATACTTACCCATCGTATCGCCCACGATACGCGCGCTCTTTCGATACGGCCGGTCATAACGGATGCCCAGCTCATACATATCATACAGCGTCCGCCGCTGCACCGGCTTTAAACCGTCCCGGACATCCGGCAGCGCCCGCGCCACGATCACGCTCATGGCATAATCAATGTACGACTTCTGCATAACCTCAGAATATTCTGTCTGAAGAATCTGTTCTCCTGTGTTGCTCATCTAAGTATCCCTTCCTGTACTATACATCCAACTCCGCTTCATTCGCGTGCTCATAAATAAATGCTTTCCGCGGCGGCACATCCGTCCCCATCAGCATCTCCGTGACATCGGAGGCCATGCGGCCGTCGTCAATGCTGACGCGCTTTAAAATCCGCCGCTCGGGATCCAGCGTTGTCTCCCAGAGCTGCTGGGCATCCATCTCACCCAGACCTTTATAACGCTGCAGAGTAAAGCTCCCCTTATGCGTTTTGCGGTAGCGCTCCAGCGCCGCATCATCGTAAAGATACTCTTCCTCCCCCTTGGAGGGGATAACCTTGTAAAGCGGCGGCATGGCGATGTAAACATGCCCCTCAAAAATCAGCTCCGGCATAAACCGATAAAACAGCGTCAGCAAAAGCGTCGCGATATGCGCGCCGTCCACGTCGGCATCTGCCATGATCACGATCTTGTCGTAACGAAGCTTTGTAATATCAAAATCGTTGCCGTATCCTTCTGAAAAACCGCAGCCGAAGGCGTTTATCATCGTCTTAATCTCCGCGTTCGCCAGAACCTTGTCGATACTGGCTTTCTCCACGTTCAAAATCTTTCCTCTGATCGGAAGAATCGCCTGAAAATTCCGGTCTCTCGCCGTCTTCGCCGAGCCCCCGGCGGAGTCGCCCTCGACGATAAAAATCTCGCAACGGGAAGCATCCCTGCTCTCACAGTTGGCCAGCTTTCCGTTAGAATCAAAAGAAAACTTCTGCTTTGTCAGCAGATTTGTCTTTGCTTTTTCCTCCGTCTTGCGAATTTTCGCCGCTTTCTCCGCACAGGAGAGGACTATTTTTAATGTATCCAGGTTTTTATCAAAATAAAGCTGAATCTCCTCGGCAACCACCTTGGATGTCACCTTCGCGGCATCCGCGTTATCCAGCTTTGTCTTCGTCTGCCCCTCGAAACGCGGCGCCGGATGCTTAACGGAAATCACCGCGGTCATGCCGTTTCGCACGTCGGCGCCGGTGAAATTGACATCCTTTTCCTTTAAGACGCCGATCTGCCTCGCGTACTGATTCATCACCGTGGTCAGCGCCGTCTTAAATCCGGTAATGTGAGTGCCGCCTTCGGCGTTGTAAATATTGTTACAGAACCCGAGGATATTCTCATGAAACTCGCCGGTATACTGAAAGGCCGCCTCAACGGAGATACCCTCGCTCTCCCCGCGGAAATAAATCGGCTCATGGAGCGTCTCCGCTTTTTTATTCAAATCCCGGACAAATCCGATGATGCCTTCCTCCTCATGAAACTCGATATGCTCCGGCTCCTCGGCACGCAGGTCATCAAACACAATCGTCAGCCCCGGATTCAGATACGCCGTCTCATGGAGGCGGCTTTTGATCTCATCCTCCTTAAAACGGGTTTTTTCAAAAATCGTCGGATCCGGGAGAAAATTCACCTTCGTCCCGGTCTGCTTTGTTTTGCCCAGGATTGGAAGCAGCCCATTCACCAGCTTTTCCGTGGGAATCCCGCGCTCATAATGGTCATAATGAATCGCGCCGTCGCGGCTGATCTCCACATCCAGATAAGTTGAAAGCGCGTTGACCACCGAAGAACCCACGCCGTGAAGTCCGCCGCTGGTCTTGTACACGGAGTCATCAAACTTTCCGCCGGCATGAAGCGTGGAAAAAACCAGCCGCGCCGCCGGCACGCCCTTCGCATGCATCCCCACAGGAATTCCGCGTCCGTTGTCCTCCACGGTACAGGATCCGTCCGCCAGAAGCGTCACATGAATCCGGTCACAGGCGCCTGCCAGATGCTCATCCACGGCATTGTCAAGAATCTCATACACCAGATGATTCAGCCCCTTCTGCGAAACACTCCCGATATACATGCCCGGGCGCTTCCGAACCGCTTCCAGTCCCTCCAGTACGGAAATACTTTTCTCATCATAAGCTGTCTGTTTTGCCATCTTTTCTCCTGTTTTTTATCGCTGTTACGAAATACAGCTTTTTCAACTCAAACACTTGTTCTTTTTAACTTAGCAAGTTTATCATAAATCAAATTTTCGCGCAAGTAGTTCACCCGAAAGACAGTAATTCACTCGAAAGAGATTCACAGTCTCCCTGCCTCACGCTAACGCGAAATTCCCAATGTTGTCATCAATGCCTCCTGTAAAACACGGGAAACATTAATCTGTGCCTTTTCAGCTTCAAGGTTCAGCCAGTTTGGAAGTGTTACATTCCTTCTGACAGTGCGGTTATCCATCCTCCTCCGATATTCTGAAAGATCCACATCCACCAGCGAAACAACACTTCTTCCTTCGTCAGCAAAAGTTCCCGTTTTAACATTAATATCTCCCAGCAAAGAAGGTTTTTTACAGGCCGTTCCTTCATCTTCCGCTGTAATACACGCAATCCCGATTGCATCTCTGGCCATCATAATTGCGTCTGCCATAGAACCTTTCGGCTTTCCTTCCTCATTTGCCTCTGTCAAAATGTTTAAATCCGGAACTTCGATTAATATATTTGTGTCCACCTCTGTAAATATAACCGGATATGCTGCTTTCATACTTTCTTTTCACCCCTTTCAAAATTTATACTATAAATTCCACTTACGCATAATTGCCCTGGCCAGTTTTTCGTTAATCTCCCTGTGTCTTGGAATTTTCTCTTCATCCGCACCTCTTTTGTAAATATCATGATTACCCCCGTGTCTATACAACTCAAAACCCGCATCACATAATTTCTTCACCAATTCTCTTTGTTTCAATCCTTCTCCTCCCAAATTATACACACTTAATACACATCAGTCAATATAAAGAATTCCCCCATATAAACTTTTTAAAATTCATCTCAACAAACCTTTCTTGAAACATCGGACGATTCATCCAAAAAACAAATGATATGCTCTGTCATTTTCTAATCAAACAGAACTCAGATTCTTGTCGACTGGCACTACTATAAAGCATTCTTCACAAATTATCAATCCTGTTTTCTGATAATCATTAATGTTTTTGTTAATATTTACCATATACAGACTCACAAACAAAAAGCACCATTCGGCATACATCATGAAATATTTTGACCGACCATTCAAAACAAACAGTCGGTCAAAATATTCCATAAATAAAGCCAATGAAAAAATATGATATTTCAAATCATCATATCGTGATTTCATCACGATCCAATTCGTCACTCGCCGAATGCGCCAGCGCATTCTTCTCGCTTTTGCTCATATCATCATAAACTCCGCCGTGCCCGTTCGAGAACCGCATCAGCAGATTCTCCCCATCACAAGTTCCTCAATCCGCAGCAGCTGATTATACTTTGCGGTCCGCTCCCCGCGGCAAGGCGCTCCGGTCTTGATCTGGCCGCAGTTTAAGGCAACGGCGATATCCGCAATCATCGAATCTTCCGTCTCACCGGAGCGGTGGGAAACGATGGTCTGGTATCCGGCCCTCTTTGCGGTAACGATTGCCTCAAAGGCCTCGGACAGCGTTCCGATCTGGTTGACCTTAATCAGAATCGCGTTCCTCGCTTTCTTTGTGATTCCCTCCCGCAGACGCTTCGGATTGGTCACAAAGAGGTCGTCGCCCACCAGCTGAATACGGTCGCCGAGGCGTTTGGTCAGTTCTATCCATCCGCTCCAGTCATTTTCATCCAACCCGTCCTCAATCGAAACGATCGGATATTTTTCGATCAATCTCTCATAATATTCAATCATCTCTTTTGTCGTTCGATGGACGGACACCGAAATTGTATCTGCCAGCAGGCCGTTGGTCTCCGCTTTCGGAAGGTCTTTTCCGGGCGTCTGAAGGATTTCCCGAACCGAACTGGTCTCACAGTGAGTTCCCGCCGCCATCAGCTCCGCCTCTTTTCGCCGGCTCTCTCCCGGGAAATCATAAAGTGTGGAATCTTTGTTGTACAGTTCGCTGGCCGCCACATCCAGCGCAAATACGATCTGACGTCCCGGCTCATATCCGGCCTCCGTCACCGCCCGCATCAGGTAATCCAGAACCTCCTCCGTGTCTTTCAGGTCAGGCGCAAACCCGCCCTCATCCCCGACGGCAGTCGCGTACCCGTCCCTCTGCAGAATTTTTTTCAGCGTATGATAAATCTCCGCGCACCACCGCATGCCCTCCCGGAACAGAACATTTCCGTTTTCATCCTTCGCGCCGACCGGCAAAATCATAAATTCCTGCACATCTACCGTATTTGCCGCATGCCGGCCGCCGTTTAAAATATTCATCATCGGCAGGGGCATCCGCACCCCGTACACACCGCCCAGATATCGAAACAACGGCTGCGCATAAGCCATGGCGCTCGCTTTTGCACAGGCCATGGACACCGCCAGCATGGCGTTCGCGCCCAGATTGCATTTGTTCTCCGTTCCGTCCGTACATTTCAAAATATGATCAATCAGCACCTGATTCGAAGCATCCTTCCCCAGAAGAACCGTGCGGATACGGTCGTTGACGTTGACCACCGCCTGCCGCACACCCATTCCGTGGTAACGGCTGCTGTCCGAATCCCGCAGTTCTCGCGCTTCGTGCTCTCCGGTGCTGGCGCCGGAGGGTACGCTCGCCCGCCCGGTAAATTTCTGCTTTCCGTTTCTGACGGATACCTCTGCCTCCACGGTGGGGTTCCCTCTGGAGTCTAAAATTTCTCTGGCGTAAATGTCAGTGATCTTAAGATATGCTGCCATGAATTCTGCATCCTTTCTATCTGTTTCCTGTCTCAGTTTGCAGGCAGGAAATATTTTTCCTTCTATTATTTCCCGATTTAAACTATTTATCCGCCTGCGGAGAGACATTAAATGAAGCTCTGGAAATGGCTGTCGATTGTCTTGCCGGCTATATTTACACATGCGAAAAAAGCGGAGAGGCCGTCGCCCCTCCGTCCGATCTGAAGCATATAGATCCTGCTATTGTTGCAAATGAACTTGACCCTGATTCACCACCCGGAAAATGCTTTGTAAATCTGGTATCCGTGGATGTGGCTTCCTACGCGCGGGATTATTTTGAAAAGCCTGTAAAAAAGACACTCAGCATCCCGGCATGGCTCAATAAAGCGGCCTTAGAACAGGGAATTAACTTTTCGCAGACCCTGCAGGAAGCTTTGATTGCGAAACTCAATCAAACCTCTCCTGTTACCGCTTCCGGAAAGCACACCGTATAAAACTGCCCTGTTTTACAAACTATATGAACAGTCTCCGGAGTCTTTTATTCTTCTCCGATCTTCTCTTGTGCTTTCATTGCTTCAGCCACCTCTATCTCCTCAAAACTTTTTTCCAGTTTCTTCTGCCTGCGCTTCACCGCGCAATTGATGATAAGAAGAATCACCGCTGCCGGCACCACAATTACGAGTATGATCGGCAGCGCACCCAAAAATCCGATGACAAAGTTGCGGAAGCCCTGGCCCAGGCGATACACATTATCGCTGAACTTTGTCCCGACGCTGCCCCAAAAGGTTTCATCGGCTGCCGCAGTTTCCCGCTCCACCTCATCTATGTAGAGATAAACGGTACTGTAATTCACTTTATTATCATAGACCCGCAGCTGGGATTCATAACTCTCAATCTCATACCGCACTTCCGTAAGCCGAGACTGAATGGAGATAATGTCCTCCACGGTTTCTGCCGCCTCCAACATCGAAAGCAGGGACTCCTGTTCGGTTCGCAAGGCTGTCAAATGGCTCTCCAGGTCTACATAGGTCAGCGTCACGTCTTCTGTGCTCTCGCTGGTATACGTGACATTTGCGTTCTCACCGACCAGCGAGACAAACTCATCCAGACTGTCCGCCGGGATACGAATGGTCATGGAACTCCACCGGCCGTAATACGCAGCGGACGAAGTGTTGGTCTCGGAGCTTTCCACATAGCCGCCCAGCTCCTCTATCTTTGTCTCCAGCTGTGTGATGAGTGCGTCAAACTCCGTCGTCTCGACATCCAGATTCACGGTCCGAATCAGCTTCTGCTCATAAGACGAATCCTCATCTGTTCCTGCTGCCTCATTCTCCGCCGATTCACTTTCTTCTCCATCGCCGATTCTGTTTTCCGCGACAGCAGATTCACTGACTTCACTGCCGGAGGAATCATCCGCCGTTGCTACTTCTTCGCTTTCTTCATACACATCCTCCGCATAACCGGTATCTGTCTCCGCATCATCGTACACCTCTGTCGTCATTGCCGCCGTATCCGCCGAGCCGGAAGATGAACCTCCGGCGGTTCTGCCGCACGCGGTCAACGCCGCGGTGAGTAAAGAAACCATAAGTATAACTGCAATTTTCTTTTTCATAACATTCCTCCTCTCATCATGCGGGTAGTGTCAAATTCTACCTTGTTTTTTATGTCTAAATCCTATAGAAACCTTG
>JAJPZY010000096.1 GCA_021204085.1 Clostridiales bacterium
TCAACTTATCATAGAAGATCTGATATATTTACAGAAATAAATTCACACACTCATACAGAGCATCCGGATATCCGGATGCTCTTGCACATTCTATGGCCATCTTTAATCTATAAAAACAACATTCCGCTCTACGATGAAACCATTTTATAAAAAGTTCCAATCTGGGATTTAATATGGCCGCAGCTGTTCCAGCAGTTCAACCGCATCCATGCTTACCCTCAGAAGTTCCCGCATCGTATCCGTATCTTTCTCCCGGATGATGCGCTCCAACTCCGTAAACTCCGGATACAGGCGGTGTTTCTCATTATAAAAATCAAACACCCGCACATTCCCCTTATGATCGGAGATCTCGTAGCAGTCAATTTGATTCATCGGCATGCGGACCGTGAGGCAGGCGTCTTCCCCCTGAATCGCAGAAGCCACCGGCGCCTGGCAATCCTTCGCCGCCAATGAAATTGCTTTGAACGATCCGTAGTCCAGTGTGACCACGCCGCTGGTATCAACGCCCTGCTGCATATTGGGTAGATACTGCGCAGCCTGCGGCTTCCCGAAAAGCGATAGAATCGCGTGCAGATTATAAACATTCAAATCCATCAGCGCGCCGCCCATGCAGGCCGGATCAAACGCCGGTGCAATCTTTCCCTCACAGAAATCATCGTAGCGGGAGGAATACTGACAAAACTGGAAATTCACCAACCGGATCGGACCGAGGGAGGGAAGCTGTTCCTTCAGAGAGCGAAATGCCGGCGTATGGTGCAGGCTCATCGCCTCCAGCAGAAACACCTGCTGCGCCTCAGCATCCGCGGCCAGTTCCTTTAGTTCCCGCGAATGCACCGTGATGGGTTTTTCAATGATCACATGTTTTCCGGCAGCAATCGCTTTTTTCGCAAAGGAAAAATGCAGGCTGTTGGGAAGCGCGAGGTATACGGTGTCAATATCCGCCGCCAGCAGATCCTCCGCATTCAGGAAATATCCGTCCATCTGATATTTCTTGCACAGTTCCCGCGTCCGCTCCGCAGAGTGCTCCCTGCCCATAAGGTAGCATTTCTCCGGGTGCAGAGAGACAATCAGCGGGAGCACCTCCTGCACAATCTTTCCGGTTCCCATAATCCCCAGTTTCATAAGCGGTATCTCCTCTCCGACCTAACGATTATTTCTACCATACTTCAAAACAAAAGTGTATACTCATGAGTAGTATACTTATGATTCCACAAATTAACAAGCAATTAATTTTCTTAATTTGAAGAGGATGCACCCGGAAATGATTTCAACACGGACACAACAAAGTGTCCGCTTATGAAATATTCCCAGGTGCATCCTTCGCTTACGTTTTATGATTATCCTATATAATCTCCATCGCGGCCAGCCAGCCCTCTCTCACGGAGTCGCCGATCTGTCTCGTTCTCACACAGTCGCCGATCGTCCATACCGGCACGTCAATAGCCGCTTTTAAGTCGTCCGCATTGTGTGCACGGCGTCCCATCGCGTTTACAACAGAGTCTGCATGCAGCGTGATCTGCGTACCGTTCTGCTCGGCAACCACATAATCTTTGCCGACCTCAACAACCTTCGCGTTCACCTCATACTTTCCGCCGTTCTTATCAATAAAGTCATGAACCGCCGTCCGGTACAGTCCGGTCGTCTCCGGCATCAGGCACTCCTGCATCTCCACGATCGTGGTCTCGATTCCGTGATCGATGTAATCCGCAGCCGCCTCGCAGCCGACCAGTCCGCCGCCCAGGACGATGGTGCTCTTTCCGAGTCCGGCAAAGTCGTTCCGGTACACATCCATCGCCGTGATCGCGTTCTCAATACCCTTGATCGGCAGGATCAGGTCGTCGGAACCGACAGCCAGGATTACCGCATCCGGCGCGATTTCCTTTATCATCTCAGGCGTCACTTCGCAGTTTAACCGCACCTCGGCGCCGCTCTTATTGACCTCACGGACAAGCAAATCTTTGAAATTGCGGATATCAATCTTATGATCCGTATGGTCGGTGAAGTTGATCAGTCCGCCAAGCGCACCGGACTTCTCACAGAGGATCACCTGATGGCCGCGGTCGATGGCTGTCAGAGCCGCCTGCATGCCGCCGCATCCGCCGCCGACGATCAGGACTTTCCGGCTGCCCTGCGGTTTCGGCATATCCTCGGGCAGGACTTCATGGAAGGAAGCCGGCCACACGCCGTCCGGGTTAATGGTGCAGGAATCCAGCGGCGGGAATTTCACCGTCCACTTCTCTGTCTCATGCTCACCGGCCGGGCCCGGATAACAGCGTCCGCAGCGCAGGCAGCGGCGAATCTCATCCGCGTGTCCGCTTGCCGCCTTGTTCGGGAATGCCGGATCCGCAAAGAACTGTCTGCCCATGGAGACCATGTCAACTTTCCCTGCCGCGATGGCTTCCTCCGCCATCTCCGGGGAGTTGATGCCGCCGACAACGGTAACCGGAACATGGACATTCTGCTTAATCACTGCCGCATTCTCAATATTCGCGCCGTGCGGTGCATAGGCCGTGGTGAACTCCCAGCTTCTGGAAGAGCTTAAGTAATGTCCGCAGGAAACATGGATCATATCAATATACGGCTCACACAACTGACAGTATTTCACCGCGTCCTCAAGCACCATGCCGTTCGGAAGATGCTCATCGCTCGATACACGGATCTCGATCAGGAAATCAGGCCCCATCGCCTCTCTTACCGTCTTTAAGAGGTCAACCGTAAACCGTGCGCGGTTCTCGAAGCTGCCGCCGTACTCATCCATCCGCTTGTTGTACGCCGGGGATAAGAACTGCGCCGGAAGCCAGCCGTGACCGCAGTGGATCATGATGCCTTCCCATCCCGCATCTTTGAACCACTTACAGGCAGTTACGTAATCCTGATAAAGGCTTAAGATCTCCTCTTTGGTAAACGCATCCACATGGGTAATCCCGTCCGGCAGATCCTTTTCCGTCGGCCCCTTCGGGTTGATGCCGTCCCCGATGTTCGTCTTGATCTCCCCACAGGAAAGCAGCTCGCCGACCGGCAGCGCCCCGTAGCTCTTGATCATCTCGGCGGTTTTCTTTGTAATCTCAAAAATCTCATCCGTGCGCGAAGTGTAGTCGATGTACGGCTCAAACGGGAACCGCTTATCATACTCGTGGTTCGGGCTCAGCTCACCCATCACCACGCTCCCCGCGCCGCCGGCAGCCTTTAGCTCCAGCATCCGATACGCACGCGGCGGAGTCGGCAGATGATAATTAAAAGCCGTCCCGTCAATGTAATGCATAAACGCAAACATCGCCGGCGCCGCTTCGATGCGGTTTTTGATGGTCTTACTTCCAACCTGAATCGGGCTGAAAAGGTGTGGGAAATACGGATTTTTCTCACTCATGGTAAAGTTCCTCCTTCAAAAAATAATTTCGCTCTATAAAAATGCCTGAAAAGGCGGTTACTGTTTAGTAATTATACAACAGAATTCTTTCTCCGAAAAGTAAGATTAAAATATGGTATCATTAAGAAAACTAATAAAACAAAACAATTTTTAAGTATTTATTTCCCATCTCTTGACATGTCAAAAATGGGGCATTATCATATAGGATATCATGATGCCCCATTCAGGAGGTGATACCTTGTTTATCGGAAGAACACGAGAACTGAAAAAATTAAATTCCATGTATCAAAGTAATAAGCTGGAAGTCGCCATCATATATGGACGGCGCAGAGTCGGTAAGACCACGCTGATCAACGAGTTTTGCAAAGACAAACGGACTATTTTTTTTGCAGCTATGGAGAATTCTGCCCAAATGAACCTCGAAGCTCTGTCCGGAGCAATTGCGGCAGCAGAATCAGAGTCTGTCGCAAACGTCATTTACCGCAGTTTTGCGGATGCGCTCACCAAAATACAGGAAATGTCAGCAAATGAACGACTCATCTTTGTCATTGATGAATACCCCTATCTCGCAAAAGCTGAACCGGCAATTTCCTCTCTGCTTCAGAATTATCTGGATCACCAGTTTAAAGAATCTCGTTTATTTCTGATCCTGTGCGGATCATCAATGAGTTTTATGGAACATCAGGTCCTGGGGTACCAAAGCCCGCTCTACGGACGCAGAACAGGACAGTTTAAAATTCTTCCCTTTGATTATCTGGATACAGGCCGATGGTTTCCCGAATACACCAGCGAAGAAAAGGCCATCATGTACGGCATAACCGGCGGGGTACCGTTATATCTGGAACAGTTTTCCCCCCAAAAAACAATACGCGAAAATCTTCTGGATGCTGTGTTTAACAATAATGCCATGCTATTTGAGGAACCCTCGAATTTGCTGAAGCAGGAACTCCGGGAGCCAACCACATACAACACCATCATTTCCGCAATTGCATCCGGGAAATCCAAACTTGCAGAAATAGCAGGAACCGTCGGCATAGACAGCAGCCTTTGCTCCAAATATATCAGTAATCTGGCTTCTCTGGGGATTGTAAAACGGGAAACCCCTGTTACGGAGCCTAATACTAAACGACCGATTTATGAATTGGACGATTTATTTTTCCGTTTCTGGTACACATTTGTCCCAAAGAATATGGCAGCTATCGTATCAGATCGAGTGGACAGAATATACTCATCTGCCGTAGAAAACAGACTGGCAGATTACATGGGCTCAGTATTTGAAAAAATGTGCCGGGATTACCTTTTATTTTACGATGAAAAGCTCCCGGTCAGTCTGCAAAATGTCGGCCAGTGGTGGGGAGGCAACCCGGCAACACATAAACAGGCACAGATAGATATCGTCGCAATTTCCGCGGAGGACCGCAGCGCAATCATCGGTTCATGCAAATTCAGGAATGAAAATATTCCTCGAAGCGAATTAGAATTGATGAAAGAATATGCTCTGGCAATGGGCGGTTTTGAAAAATATTATTATTACCTTTTCAGTAAAAGCGGTTTTGCGGAAGCATTATCGAACGAGCAGGATGGCGTAAATCTGCGATTAATCACATTGGATGACATATATAAAAAATGAAATGGGGGTATCCTATGCAGATCAGACAATTAGAGTATTTTCTGGCTGTCAGCGAACAGCTGAACTTTACCAAAGCCGCCCGGCAGCTTTACGTCTCTCAGACCGCGGTAAGTCTTCAGATTAAGGCTCTTGAGGAGGAGCTCGGCGTTCCTCTGTTTTTCCGGACGAACCGCCGGGTAGAACTGACGCCCGCGGGAAAAAGTTTTCAGGAAGACGCCCGCGCAATCTTAAAAAGGACACAGGACGCTGTGGAACGGGCCCGGCAGGCTGATACCGGCTTTACCGGTTACTTAAACATCGGCTTTGTAAAAGGATTTGAAAAGAGCAATCTCTCGGAGACCCTCGCGAATTTCCACGCAAAATATCCGAACATCTCTCTTTCTTTTGTCCGGGAAAATGTATCCGGCCTGTATGACGCCATTTTAAGCCGCAATCTGGACATCGTCTTCAACCTCCAGTATTCTCTGGACGACATGGAAGATATTGATTTCATCACGCTGAGGCACTATCCGCTGATGGCTGTGGTCTCAACCTCGCATCCGCTCGCGCACAAAACAAGTATTCACCGATCGGATCTGAAAGGATATCCTCTGGTAGACATTGTGCAGCGAAAAGATAAATACGGCGAAGCAACCACGATCACCAACGCTTTCACACGAGCGGGATTTTTACCGGATATCCAGTATGTATCGGATGATATCGAGATCAGCCTTCTTGCCGTGGCAACCGGCATCGGCTATGCCCTCCTGCCAACTTATATTACAGACTCTATCACTGCCCGTGATAAAGTCATCGCAATTCCCATCATCGGGGAAGAAGAAGAAATGACGCTTGTCGCAGCCTGGCTCAAAGAATACAGCAACCCTGCGCTGCAAAAGTTTCTTGACGATTATGTATACCCGGCTTGTCAGCAAAATATCATCTCATAAATGCTTAATAACTGATTTCGGTTCCTGAGACTACAGGAATTTAAAGAAAGCTCCAATAAAAAAGCAGCCGAAAAAACACGAAAGAATCCTTCTTTTCGAAAGTGTTCATCAATGCCCGAGGAGATTCAAAGAGTATTTTATGGGTTTAGGTTTCTCGGTATGGAACCAACGGGCATTGATGAAAATCTTTCTGATATCATCATATCACCTCCCACGTCAAACACAAATCATTGTTTACTTCTTATATTATAATTAATTCTTATTATATAATAAAAATTTTGTACTATACTTTCATATATTCCCGTCATATAATATATTTATCAAATAATTATTCCATAAAATTTCCTGATTTCATTTACTCCGGGATCCACGGAACTCCAACCGTTATCCTCATAAAGACGGAAAAAAGCTGCCGGCTCATTCGGCAGCTCTTTTTCTGCTCTCTTTACGCCTTCTGACTTCACTGATTTTGAATACTGACTTTTGAACTCCGCTTCTCCCTTTTCTTTTTGCGGTATCTGTGATACAGTATTATCAGAACTGACCCTTCGATAATTTTATATCAATCATGTCAGTCAGGAGGACCTCATGGCGAACTACTCGATGAAAAACCGCGGTAGCCGCACCATCTATGAATATTTATATGAATGCATCCGGGAGGATATCTTAAGCGGCAAGCTGCACGCCGGGGAACAGCTTGCCTCCAAGCGAACTCTTGCCCGGGATCTGAATATCAGCGTCACCTCCGTGGAAAACGCTTACGCGCAGCTGGTTCTGGAAGGTTATATCCACGGGGAAACCGGCAGAGGTTTTTTTGTCAATGACCTCATTGAACCGGTACCTGTCCGCGAGTCAGCCAGGCCGTTTAAGCCGAACATCCTGAGACAGCCGGAGGCAACCGCGCCGGAACATATCCTGGATTTTAAGGCTAACCGCTCCTCTGTGAAGAATTTTCCCTTTGCCACCTGGTCCAGGCTGATGCGCAATGTCCTCTCCGAACGAAATGCAGCCATTCTCGGAACTGTTCCCTACAACGGACTTTTTGAGCTTCGAAGCGCCTTGTCTGCATATCTCTACCGCCACAGGGGCATCGAAGCCGACCCGGAACAGATCATCATCGGTGCAGGAACCGAATACCTTTATTCCCGCCTTCTGCAGGTGCTTGGATTTAATACCATCATCGCGATGGAGGATCCCGGTTATAAAAAGTTTTCCGAAATTTCCGCGAGCCAGGGCACCGTCTGGGATTACATCCCCATGGATGACGAGGGCATGCGGATTGATTACCTGAAAAACAGCAGCGCAAACGTCATTCACGTCTCTCCGTCGAATCACTTTCCCACAGGGACAGTTATGCCGATTACCCGGCGCCTCCAGCTGCTTCAGTGGGCACGGGAGAAACCGGAACGCTACATCATCGAAGATGACTATGATTCGGAACTGCGCTACGCCGGAAGAGTCATCCCGCCCATGTATGCCATTGACGAGGATGCGAAAGTTATTTATATGAACACCTTCTCCAAAAGCCTGGTGCCGTCCATCCGCATCAGTTATATGATTCTGCCTCCCTACCTGCTGGAACGGTATCAGGATACCATGAGCTTTTACTCGTGCACGGTTTCCGCCTTTGAGCAGCTGACCCTCGCGCATTTTATTTCCGAGGGCTACTTTTCCCGCCACATCAACCGAATGAAGCAAATCTATAAACAGAAGCGGGATCTGGTCCTGAACGCACTGAAAGAATCCGACCTGCATCAGATCAGCGAGATTCGGGAGGCCAACGCAGGAACGCATTTCCTTCTCCACGTCAACACATCATTAACCGATAAGCAGATCAAGGCAAAAGCCGAAGAACAACGCATCGAACTGGCGCTCCTCTCCGACTACACGACACATCAGGGCATCAAAAGTATGGGAACGCTGATCATCAACTATGCCGGTCTGGAACCGGATCAGGTCGGCCTGGCCATCGAGATTATCGAGCAGGTCTTCAAAGACGACATTGCGAAAGCCAAATCAAAACCGACCTTTTAAAATATATTCGAATTGAATATTTATCAAATGTCATTCTACTGTTATCATCCAATCATACTATAATGTATAAAGAAGATTAATCAGATGAAAAATTATTTTGATCTTTCAGGACAGGTAGCAGTTGTAACCGGTGCTTCCACCGGACTGGGCGTACAGATGGCAAATGCTCTCGCAAATCAGGGTGCGAATATCGTTTGCCTTGCAAGAAGAAAAGAAAAAGTCGATGCCAACGCGGCAGAAATCGCTGAGAAGTACGGAGTAAAAGCCATCGGCGTAAAGTGCGACATCACGGACACCGCAGCCGTAGAAGCCGCGATCGATGAGGTTCTGGAGAAAAGGGAGTATGAAAAAAAGTCTGTAAAAGTTTAAATGTTAGGTCTTCTATGAT
>JAJPZY010000150.1:0-30033 GCA_021204085.1 Clostridiales bacterium
AACAGTGACACATAAATGGGCAATCCGCTGACAACTTATGAAAGCAGGTCAGCGATAGCTCATGAAATCAGCAACATTTTATGATCAAAAGTTTTCCGTCGAAAGGTTAGACTTATTTTTCTTCTTATGCTATAGTTAGGACAGTTGTTTTATGATAGCAGAAAAAGGGAAACGTACGATCCACAGTTTCTGCCTTTTGTATGCAGATATGACAATTCCGTTTTTGCAATCAATGAATTGTGAATAGTGCGAAAGGAGAGCGAGCCATGTCTTTCGTCCATTTACATGTCCACACGGAGTACAGCCTTCTGGACGGTTCGAATAAAATAACAGAATACGTGGACCGGGTAAAGGAGCTGGGCATGAACGCGGCGGCGATCACGGACCACGGCGTGATGTACGGAGTCATTGATTTTTACCGCGCGGCGAAGAAGGCGGGCATCCGTCCGATCCTGGGCTGTGAGGTATATGTGGCGCCGGGGTCGCGTTTCGACCGGGAGCAGGGCCGGGGAGAAGACCGCTATTATCATCTGGTTCTTCTGGCGGAAAATAATACCGGTTACGCGAATCTGATGAAGCTGGTGTCGAAGGGCTTTATCGACGGATATTATTACAAACCGCGTGTCGATATGGAGATTCTGAATCAATATCATGAGGGGCTCATTGCGCTTTCCGCCTGTCTGGCGGGGGAGGTGCAGCGTTTCCTTGCGCGCGGTATGTACGAGGACGCGAAACGTGCGGCTTATAAATATGAAGACTGTTTCGGTAAGGGGAATTTTTTCCTGGAATTGCAGGATCACGGCATCGCGGAGCAGGCGCTGGTCAACCAGCAGCTGATGCGCCTGCATGAGGATACCGGGATTGATCTGGTGGCGACGAACGATGTGCACTACACCTACGCGGAGGACGTGGAGCCGCACGACATTCTGCTCTGTCTTCAGACCGGAAAAAAGTTAAGCGACGAGGACCGGATGCGCTATGAGGGCGGCCAGTATTATGTGAAATCCGAGGCGGAGATGCGGGCGCTTTTTGCCTATATTCCCGAGGCGTTGGATAATACGCAGAAGATCGCGGACCGCTGCGAGGTGGAGATCGAGTTCGGCGTGACGAAGCTGCCGCGGTTTGACGTGCCGGAGCATTATACTTCCTGGGAGTATTTGAATAAGCTGTGTTACGAGGGACTGGAAAAGCTGTATCCGGCGGAGCAGATCCCGGAGTTAAAGAAAAAGCTGGAATATGAGCTGGGCGTCATCCAAAAGATGGGTTACGTGGATTATTTTCTGATTGTCTGGGATTTTATCCGTTTTGCGAGAGAAAATGACATTATGGTAGGCCCCGGCCGGGGCAGCGCGGCAGGCAGCCTTGTGGCTTATACACTGGGCATCACAAAGCTTGACCCTATCCGCTACAACCTTCTGTTTGAGCGGTTCTTAAATCCGGAGCGCGTTTCCATGCCGGATATTGACGTGGATTTCTGCTATGAGCGGCGGCAGGAGGTTATCGATTATGTGGTGCAAAAGTACGGAAAAGACCGAGTGGTGCAGATCGTTACCTTCGGTACGCTTGCAGCGCGGAACGTGATCCGCGATGTGGGGCGGGTGATGGATCTGCCTTACGCCACCTGTGATAAGATTGCAAAAATGATCCCGAATGAGCTTGGGATTACCATAGATAAAGCGCTCACGATGAACCATGAGCTGCGCAGCCTGTATGAGGGAGACCCGGAGATTAAAAAGCTGATCGATATGGCAAGGCGGCTGGAGGGTCTGCCGCGGCATACATCCATCCATGCGGCGGGCGTCGTTATCAGCCAGAAGCCGGTGGACGAGTATGTGCCGCTGTCAAGGGGATCTGACGGATCAATCACGACGCAGTTTACGATGACTACACTGGAAGAACTCGGCCTGTTAAAGATGGATTTTCTGGGACTGCGGACGCTGACGGTGATTCAGGACGCGGTAAAGAACGTGAAAAAGACGCACGGTATTGATCTGGATATGGACGCGATCAATTATAATGACGCGGACGTGCTGGCTTCGCTCTCTACCGGGAAATGCGACGGCGTGTTCCAGCTTGAGAGCGCGGGCATGAAGAGTTTCATGAAGGAGTTAAAGCCGGAGAGCCTGGAGGATGTGATCGCCGGGATTTCTCTGTACCGCCCGGGTCCCATGGATTTTATTCCGGCCTATATACGGGGGAAAAACAATCCGGAATCCATCACCTACGACTGTCCGCAGCTGGAGCCGATTCTGGCGCCGACCTACGGCTGTATTGTTTATCAGGAGCAGGTAATGCAGATCGTACGGGATCTCGCCGGATATACGCTGGGCCGAAGCGATCTGGTGCGCCGCGCCATGTCGAAGAAAAAGGGCGATGTTATGGCCAGAGAGCGGCAGAACTTTGTCTACGGAAACGAGGCGGAGGGGGTTCCGGGTTGTAAGGCTAACGGTATTTCAGAAGCAGTTGCCAATAAGATTTTTGATGAGATGACGGACTTTGCGAAGTATGCGTTCAATAAATCCCACGCGGCGGCTTATGCCGTGGTTTCCTACCAGACGGCGTTTTTAAAATATTATTATCCGGTGGAGTTTATGGCAGCCCTGATGACCTCCGTGATTGACAAGTCCTCGAAGGTTTCCGAATATATACAGGTCTGCCGCCAGATGGGGATTTCCGTTCTCCCGCCGGATATTAATGAGGGCGTAAGCGGGTTTTCCGTATCCGGAAACGCAATTCGATATGGACTTTCCGCGATCAAGAGCGTGGGGCGGCCGGTCATCGAGGCGCTGATCGAAGAGCGCAATACCAGCGGTCTTTTCCGTTCGCTTGAAGATTTCATTGAGCGGATGGCGGGGAAGGATGTGAACCGGCGCGCGATTGAGAATTTTATCAAAGCGGGAGCGCTGGACGGCCTCGGCGGCAATCGTCAGCAGTTTATGATGGTTTACGGTGCAATTCTGGATTCCGTTACGCAAAAGCGTAAGCACTCTATGGAAGGCCAGATGACGCTGTTTGATCTGGTTTCGGAGGAGGAAAAGTCCCGGTATGAGATCCGCCTGCCGGCTGTGGAGGAGTACCCGAAGGAAGAGCTGCTTGCTATGGAAAAAGAGGTGCTCGGCATCTATGTCAGCGGCCATCCGCTGGAGGAATATGAGGAACGGTGGCGGAAGAACATTTCCCATGTAACGACGGATTTTGCCCTGGATGAAGAAACCGGCGAGGTACGCGCCCGGGACGGGGAACAGGCCATGATTGGGGGAATGATCGCCGGGAAAACGATCAAATATACGAAGAACAATCAGACGATGGCGTTTTTGACGATTGAGGATCTGTACGGCACGGTGGAAGTTATTGTTTTTCCCAGAGACTACGAGCGATATAGCAGCCTGATGGAGGCGGACGCCAAAGTCTTCATTCGGGGACGGGTTTCCGTGGAGGAGGACAAGAACGGAAAACTGATCTGTGAACAGATGTATTCGTTTGGCGAGGCGAAGCGGGAACTCTGGCTGCAGTTTGCGACGATGGAGGAGTATAAATCCCTGGAAACGGAGATATTTGAGATTTTGCGTGAATCCGACGGGCGGGATGAGGTTGTTTTTTACGTCGCTTCTCCGCGTGCAATCCGCAGACTTGGTGCGAATATGACCGTTTTGGCGGATTCGGAGCTGCTTTTGGAGTTGAAACGTAAACTTGGTGAAAAAAATGTTAAAGTTTTGGAAAAAGCGATTGAAAAAAAAGATGTAAGGTATTAAAATATACACGGCATTTAAGATTATAATAAAAGAAAGGAATTTCTGTTATGAAGAGAAATGTTATCGTAGGACAGTCGGGTGGCCCGACCGCGGCGATTAATTCCAGCCTTGCGGGTGTCTACCTTACTGCGAAAGAGTGCGGAGCAAAAACGGTTTATGGCATGCTGAACGGTATTCAGGGTTTGCTTGAGGGGAGATATATCGATCTGTCCCAGCATATCAAGAATGGCCTAGACGCAGAGCTTTTAAAGAGGACTCCGTCTTCCTTCCTTGGTTCCTGCCGTTATAAGCTTCCGGCAGCCGAGGGGAATGAGGCGATTTATGAGAAGGTTTTTGAGACACTGAAGGAGCTGGATATTGAGGTGTTCATTTATATCGGAGGAAACGACTCCATGGATACCATCAATAAGCTTTCCCAGTATGCGCAGAAGATCGGCAGCGAGATTCGTTTTATCGGCTGCCCGAAGACGGTTGATAACGATCTGGCGCTGACAGATCATACTCCGGGATACGGCAGTGCGGCAAAATATATTGCAATTTCCATGAAAGAGCTGATCCGTGACAGCTTTACGATTGATTTCAAGCAGGGCATGTGCACGATCGTAGAAATCATGGGGCGGAATGCCGGATGGCTGACTGGTGCTGCGGCACTTTCAAAGGATGAAGATTGCCAGGGACCGGATCTGATTTATCTGCCGGAGATTCCGTTTGATATCGAGGCTTTCAAAGCGAAGGTAAAGGATCTTCTTGCGAAGAAAGTTTCTGTTGTAGTTGCTGTTTCCGAGGGTATCCATACCGCGGACGGCACCTATGTGTGTGAGCTCGGCAACAGCGTAGATTTTGTTGACGCATTCGGACACAAGCAGCTTTCCGGCACGGCTTCTTATCTGGCCGGCTACATTGCAAACGAGTTTGGCTGCAAGACCCGTGCAATCGAGTTCTCTACTCTGCAGCGTGCAGGCTCTCATGTGGCTTCCCTTACAGATATTTCTGAGGGATTTGAGGCAGGAAAAGCAGCGATCAAGGCAGCAGATGAGGGTAAGACAGGCCTGATGGTTGTATTTGAGAGAACCTCTCAGGATCCATACAAGTGCGGTACCGCGCTTCGTGATGTGAACAAGATCGCAAACGACGAGAGAGTTGTTCCGAGAGAGTGGGTCAACGCGGACGGCGACTATGTTACCGATGAGTTTATCGCTTACGCAAAGCCGCTGATTCAGGGCGAGCTGGATCCGATTATGGTAGACGGACTGCCGCGTCATCTTACGGTTCCGGACGGACTGAGAGAGAGAGCATAGCAATTATATATATAAAATAAGGAGGATCTTATCATGGGATTAGTTACCACAACTGAGATGTTTCAGAAAGCTTATAACGGCGGATATGCCATCGGCGCTTTCAATGTAAACAATATGGAGATTGTTCAGGGAATCACAGAGGCAGCCGGAGAGCTGAACAGCCCGGTTATCCTTCAGGTTTCCAAAGGTGCCCGCGCATATGCGAACCACACCTACCTTGTAAAGCTGGTAGAGGCAGCAATCATTGAGAACCCGGATATCCCGATCGCTCTTCATCTGGATCACGGCGACAGCTTTGAGCTTTGCAAGAGCTGCATCGACGGCGGATTTACTTCCGTTATGATCGACGCTTCTTCAAAGCCTTTTGATGAGAATATCGAGCTGACCAAAAAGGTCGTAGAGTATGCACACGCACACGGCGTAGTTGTTGAGGCTGAGCTTGGCACACTGGCAGGCGTTGAGGATGAAGTCTGTGTAGAAGCCGGCAAAGAGATGTATACCCGTCCGGAAGAGGTAGAGGAGTTTGTTTCCAGAACAGGATGCGACTCTCTGGCAATCGCCATCGGAACCTCCCACGGTGCATACAAGTTCAAACCCGGCACAAAGCCGCAGCTTCGTTTTGATGTTCTTGAGGAGTGCACAAAGAGACTTCCCGGATTCCCGATCGTTCTTCACGGTTCTTCTTCCGTACCGCAGGAGTTCGTTGAGATGGTGAACCAGTACGGCGGAAATATGCCGGGTGCCATCGGTGTTCCGGAAGAGCAGCTTCGTCATGCTGCAGAGCTTTCCGTTTGCAAGATCAATATTGATTCTGATATCCGTCTTGCGATGACAGGAAACATTCGTAAATACTTTGCGGAGCATCCGGATCACTTTGATCCCCGTCAGTATCTGAAGCCGGCTCGTCAGGCTGTTAAAGATATGGTTGCTCACAAGATCGTCAATGTTCTTGGAAGCGCAGGCAAAGCAGCAGATATGACAAAGTAAGAGAGAGTTTTTGAGCCTCCGCTTTCCCGTTCAGGAGAGCGGGGGTCTTTTACTATAAAAGGAAAGTAAACAGTCAGCGACAGGAGGATCGGTTATGGGAAAAGAAGTACAGACAATCGGCGTATTGACAAGCGGCGGTGATGCACCGGGCATGAACGCAGCCATCCGTGCGGTAGTCCGCGAGGCGCTTGCGAAAGGGAAAAAAGTAAAAGGAATCATGCGGGGGTATGCGGGCCTGCTTGACGAGGACATCATTGATATGAATGCCCAGAGTGTTTCCAACATCCTCCAGAGGGGCGGCACAATCTTACAGACGGCTCGCTGCCTGGAATTCTGTACAGAGGAAGGACAGCAGCGCGGTGCTGAAGTGTGCAGAAAACAGGGAATTGACGGAATCGTCGTGATCGGCGGAGACGGATCCTTCCGCGGGGCTCAGAAGCTTGCTGCCCACGGCATCAATACCATCGGCGTTCCGGGGACCATCGACCTTGATATTGCCTGTACCGATTACACGATCGGTTTTGATACGGCGATCAATACGGCGATGGAGGCGATCGACAAGATCCGCGATACTGCATCTTCTCATCAACGCTGTTCAATCATCGAGGTAATGGGACGACATGCGGGATACATCGCTCTCTGGTGCGGCCTGGCGAATGGCGCGGAGCAGGTATTGATTCCGGAAAAATACGGATACGATGAACAGAAGATTGTAGACGACATCATTGCCAACCGCAAGCGCGGGAAAAAGCATTATATCATCATTAACGCGGAGGGTATCGGCCATTCAACATCCATGGCGCGTCGCTTTGAGGCAGCGACAGGCATGGAGACCAGAGCAACGATACTGGGGCATATGCAGCGCGGTGGTAATCCTACCTGTAAAGATCGCGTTTACGCTTCTACAATGGGTGCATTGGCAGTAGATTTACTTTGCGAAGGCAAGACCAACCGCGTAGTTGCTCACAACGGCGGAAAGTTCGTGGATTTTGATATTGATGAAGCATTGGCAATGCAGAAGGAGTTTTCCGAGTACCAGTATGAGCTGGCCGGCAGATTATAAGATGATCACAAGTACGGGAAATGTACAGGTGCGCAGCCTGGTACAATTAAAAAAGAAAGCAAAGGAGCGCAGGAAACAGAGGCTCTATGTGGTGGAGGGGGTTCGCATGTTTCGCGAAGCCCCCGCAGACCGGATTGAGAGCATTTATGTGTCTGCCTCCTTTGTCTCTGAACCGAAAAATGCGGAGCTTCTGCGTGGAAAGCGATACGAAGTTCTGGCAGATTCCGTTTTTCACTATGTCTCCGACACGCAGACGCCGCAGGGGATCCTGTGCCTGATGAGGATGGAAGGGCACAGTCTGAGAGATGTGCTGGGAGTTCATGATGAGAAGTATGAGGCAGGACAAAACGAGGATTTTGAGAAGTCCGAGGCTGAACAAAATGAAGGCTTTAAGAAGGATACAGACGGTGTCTGGCTGATCCTCGAAAATATTCAGGATCCGGGTAATCTGGGCACAATGTTCCGCACGGCGGAGGCTGTCGGGATTACGGGAATCATCATGGACAGTACTACTGTGGATATCTATAATCCGAAGACCATTCGCTCCACGATGGGGAGCATTTACCGCGTCCCGTTTTATATTACGGATGATCTGCCGGAGACTCTTCAGGAGATAAAGTCGCGGGGCGTTCGTATTTATGCCGCGCATTTGAAAGGCAGCTGCTGCTATGATGAGCAGGACTACATCGGCAGTACGGCATTCCTGATCGGAAATGAGGGAAATGGGCTGACTGAGGAAGCGGTGCGGCTTGCCGATTTTAATATTCGGATTCCCATGCACGGACAGGTGGAGTCGCTGAATGCGGCAATGGCGGCGGGTATCCTGATGTACGAAGCTGCTCGGCAGCGGCGGGTATCCTGATGTAGAAATGGATCGGCAATGGCGGGATCCTGGTGTTGAAGCTGCTCGGCAATGGCGGGGACTCTGATGAATGAGGCAAATTGACAGCTGGAGCTGATAGATGAGACGGATCCACAATTGCGAGATACAGGTTCGAAAATAATGATTCGAAATACAGGAACGGAGGAGAAAAATGCGGATTTGGGCAAAAGAATGGAAAAACAACCATATGCTGCGGGATATGACGGTTTGTAACGACAGCGATGACACTCGAACGCACAAGGTTTTCCATGCACTGGATGAAATCTGTTATGCGTTTGACCTGGGGAAGCCAATCTGGCTGGACGCGAATATCGAGGAGTTTAAGCGGCACGCGAAAACCCGTTTCCACCAGGATAGCTTTATTGAGAATATTCCGTTTGATTATCTTGAGATACAGGTAATAGAAGAGGACTGAGAATTCCTTTTTTGGAAGCATCAGTCCTCTTTTATTCTTTCAGAGATGATGTTTAAAGAATATGCTGATATCATATTTTGAAAGATGCCGTTTTTTGCATTATCCGTTCAATTGCCTGTTTATATCCGTTTAGCGCTCACGAAATATTTTTCCGAATATCCAGTGCGTAAACGGTGCGGTCGCGAAAAAGTTCCAGAAGAAGGCCATTGGAAAGTTCTTCAGGACGGTACCGACCCATATAGCGGGAAGCTGACTGACCGGATTCCCCGCCAGAATAACATTAAATAAAATTGAGGCAATCAGACTCATGGACGGGCACATGACCGCGACTGTCGCTCCCTGGCGCAGCAGTTGGCAGATATAAGGATTGTCTTTTTCGGGATTGCAATGCTTTGCGGCAAAGGAAGCGCCGAACCGATTGCCATATAGATTGGAAACGATGAAGACAAAAAGCCCCATATAAGATGCTTCAATCAGCGCATCCCAAAAGACGATGTTGGTCATATTGCTCAGCCCGCCGGCAGATAGCGTAAACCCTTCTTTTATCGCGACATTGTATACTTCCATTCCATACGCCATCGCATAGGACATAATCAGTCCGAATATGATTCCCTGAGCTTTATTTTTTGGCATTGTATGTAACCTCCTGTTTTGTGCTTTTTATGTATAAATGAACGTGCGGCATCCTTACGGCATGATTTCGCAGTGACTGTTTCATGATAAAAAAAGGCGATTACCTTTTCAGAAAGCTGAAAACAGTAATACGCCTTGCGAAATCCTGTATGCTACACGCATTTATTTGATTCTTAAAGTTAGTTTACCATACTGAATTATGTGATGTAAGAATAAATTTTTCTTTTATTAATATTGTATAAAATAATGTCAAAAATTATTCTTTTTCTGGGCATTTGTGCTATAATTACCTTTGGTATTACAGAGTCAGGAAGGCGCGAATCATAATGGCAGAACAGAAAACAGAAGTAAGAGAGAGCATTGACGATTGGCAGACGCTGATGTTCCTTTATAATGCGGCGATAAAAGAAGTGCGGACCAAACTGGACATTATGCGGGATGAGTTTCAGTTTATCTATTCCTATAATCCCATAGAATATGTCAAGTCCAGAATCAAGACGGCGGAGAGCATTGTCAAAAAGCTGGAGCGGTATGGTTATGAGAGCACGATTGAGAATATGGTAAAGTATGTGAATGACATTGCCGGTGTTCGTGTGGTCTGCTCCTTCACATCGGATATTTATCGGTTGGCAGAGATGATTGGAAAGCAGAGGGAGATTTCCGTCCTGTATGTAAAGGACTATATGAAGCATCCGAAGCAGAGCGGTTACCGCAGCTTTCATATGATGCTTGAGGTGTCGGTTCAGACGTCGAAAGGTGTGATCCCGACGAAAGTGGAGCTGCAGATCCGAACGATCGCCATGGATTTCTGGGCCAGCCTGGAGCACAAGATTTATTATAAGTTCGAGGGTGAGGCCCCGGATTATATCAGCCAGGATCTTCAGGCCTGCGCGAAGATTGTGGCGAACCTGGACGAGAAGATGCTGTCCTTAAACGAGGCGATTTCAAAGCTGGAGGCAGAGCGGGAACAAATTTAGCGGATTTCGATAATGCTCTCCCTTAATGAGCGTGTAATACGAATTTAGTTAGAGCTTATGCACAGCAATGTTTTTTGGATTGCGAGATAACAGTGAAATAGGAAATCTCTGATTTCCGTGATCGAGCTTATGCACAGCTGTGGTTTTTATGGAGCAATCCGAAGTATCATATCCTTTTGTCGCCTTAATCATAATATGTTGAAAAGATTTTGCTTACAGTTCAGAGATAAGATAAATGGGAAAAGACCCCGGCAGGTTACTGCTTTGGGGTCTTTTCTCTGCATATAGGAAGATTTTGATGATGTTATCATGATCATTTGTTTGCGTTTTCTGCCCGGTGTTTTACCTGCCATGTAATAGAGGACGGGTGATTCCTTCCAATCAGCAGATATAAAATCAATGCCGTAACGGACGCCAATGAGAGAATAGCGTACATATGGTGGTAACCAATCTGGTCGATCAGCACTCCGGCAAGACCGGCGCCGACGCCGATGCCGATATCATACACACAGAGAAACGTGGAATTTGCCGCACCTCGCCTGTTCGGCGGTGAAAGACTGACGGCCATTGCCTGAAGTGACGGCTCGATGCACCCGAAGGCAAACCCGGAAAGCAGTGCCGCCAGTACGAATGAAAAATTTCCCGGAGCGAACGCCAGAATCAGCAACCCTGCGGTCATGGAGGGACAGCAGGTGTAGACAAAGAGCGCTTCCCCTCTGCGGTCAGCGACTTTGCCGACCGTAATTCTGGTAATCAGCAACATGACAGCCATTGCCACAAAAAAGAAGGCGCCGGACAAGGTAACGTCATCGCTTTCGGTGGCAAATTTTAATATGTAGCTTTCCAGAGAACCGTAGGTCATGACAAAGATCAGGGCAACAGCAGAAGCCGGAAGAGCATCGCGGTTGACCAGGTCTTTCACAGAGAATTTCTTCTGCGACGGTTCAATTTTCGGATTTTTCATGATAAAGAAAAGGATCAGTCCCACCACCATGATGATTGTAGTGGCTCCGTAGAGCATCTGAAATCCCATGTTCATCAGCAGTTCGCCAATCGCCGGCGCACAGGCAGTTGCCAGAGCAGTGGACATCCCGAACATTCCCATGCCCTCTGCGAACCTCGTTTTGGGAACGATATCTGTGGCCATGGTGGCCGCCGCGGTGTTCGTAGCGGCAAACGCAACTGCGTGAAGCATACGGAGAATCGCCGTCAGAACGATAGAAGCCAGCACCGTGTAAACCAGCAGATATCCCATCGGCAGCAGCGCCATGCCGCAAAGCCCGATCAGCATTACCATCCTTCGTTTGCCGTTGTCAAGCACCCATCCGATAAATGCGCGGGAGACGACAGCCACAATCGAAAACAGCGTCGCGCAAAGTCCGGAAACCGTTTCTGTGTATCCGAGATAATTCACAAAAAACGGAAACGTCGACAAAATCATCAGATGCGTTAAAAATCCGAAGAAATTCAATAGTATTACAATGATAAAATCTTTAGACCAAAGTTGTTCTTTGTTTATTTGTTTCATAACATGTATTATCCTTTATTAGGATTCTTAGTGTCTTATTCGTCCGTTTAAATCTTGCTTACCACCTTTTTACTGGTCCGCACCATGAGCATCACGGCGACCACGCAGGCGACAAACTCCGCGATCGGGAACGCAAACCAGATCATAAACTCCGGATTGGCGGTCTTTGTAAACAGCCATGCCAGCGGCAGCACAATGATGAGCAGACGCAGCAGAGATACAACCAGAGAACTCATGCCGCAGCCGAGCGCCTGGAATACACCCTGCAGCGCAATGTTTGCTCCCGCAAAAACGAATCCGACTGCGATGATATGCATTGCTCTTGCGCAGAGAACCGCTGTCTCATCTGATAATCCGAACACATTCGCCAGTGGCGTCGCAAACAGCTCAAGAACAATGATTCCGGCAATCATGATAATCTCGGTATAAATCGTACCGAAGCGGATTCCTTCGTTGACACACTGGCGGCTGCCTTTTCCGTAGTTAAACGATACGATCGGCGTGATCGCGTCACGCAGGCCGAATCCGGCAAAGAAGATAAACTGCTGGATCTTGTAAAAAATACCGTAGGCGGTAACTGCCGCGGTCGAAACTGCGCCGAAAATGATGTTGACGCCGTAGGTCATAAAGGACATCAGTGCCTGCATGATGATCGCGGGCAGGCCGACGCGGTAGATTTCCTGAATAATTTTCTTCTCCGGTTTCAGATAGCGGAAGCTGAAAGGTACTTCTTTGTTTTTGGAGAAGTGGAAGAAAGCATCCAGCGCCATGGACAAAATCTGACCGATAATGGTGGCGTAAGCGGCGCCCGCAACGCCCATGGCAGGCCGAGCAGACCATAGATCAGAATCGGGTCAAGGATGATATTGGTAATGGCGCCGGCAATCTGACCGATGGTTGCGTAGATGGTTTTTCCGGTTGACTGCAGCAGCTTTTCAAATATGGCAAACTCAATGATGCCGAAAGAAAAGAAGGTACATATTTTTAAATAGGTATTGCCCATAGACAGGATGGTTGCATCTACGGTCTGCGTTTTTAAATAGAAATTGATTCCGAAGATGCCGAAAATCAGGAAGCAGACATAGATAATGAGGCCGAGGGCAATGCCGTTTCCGGCTGCCTTTGCCACTTTTTCCGAATTTTTCTGCCCGAGACTCTTGGCTAAAAGCGCATTCACGCCGACGCCGGTGCCGACACCGAAAGCGACCATAAGCATCTGAACCGGGAACGCCAGCGTCAGGGCGTTCATCGCGTACTCTCCGGTGTTGACGATGCCGTTCATATCCGGCATGCGGGAGACGAAGATGCTGTCGACGATATTGTAACAGGCCTGCAGGACCATGGACAGAATCATCGGGATGCCCATCGAGATCAGCAATCGCGGGACGGGTTCGGTTCCCATCTTATTTTCCTTGATGTTTTCCTGAGGGGTTTGCGTGCTAATATTGTCTTTGCTCATGTTTCCTCCTGTGGTAAGCCCCGGTGACAACGAACGGGCTTAAGAGACTTTTTCGGAAAGCTGCTACAACCATAATTATAGTAATATTAAGAAATAAAAAAACAGCAGAAACGCCAGACCATCCGGACTTACGCTTTTGCTGCTCGACTGCAAATATTTTAACGTTGTTTTTTATTCATGTCAATAATGATTTTGGCTTTTCTTATAATTTTTCGGGGCTTATCTGAGACGGTTTTTATTGCTCCGGGAAAAGCAGATTATTTGTTTTCGACAGTTCCTTTAAGAAAAATTGCATGGTTGAATCGCCGGTGGTTTTGTGTTACGCTGTGGTTGTTGAAAATCCATACTTTTGCGTGTCAGTCTGCTGACCGGATAAAATGAAAGAGAAACAGGAGGCCGGATATGAGCTCAATTAAAGATATTTCACTTGCCCCGTCCGGGGCGCACAAGATTGACTGGGTACAGAAAAACTGCCCGCTGCTTCGAAGCCTGGAGGCGGATTTTAAGAAGGATCGCCCTTTTGAGGGGATTCGCATCGCGCTGTCGATACATCTGGAGGCCAAGACGGCTTATCTTTGCAAGGTGCTGGCGGCGGGAGGCGCAGAGATGTACATCACCGGCAGCAATCCGCTTTCGACACAGGACGACGTGGCGGCGGCTCTTGCTGCAGACGGCCTGAATGTTTATGCGTGGTACGGCTGTACGGCGGAGGAGTACGACGCGAATATTCAGCAGGTCCTGGAGCATGACTGCAATATTATCATTGATGACGGCGGCGACCTGGTGCACATGCTTCATACGAAGATGCAGGATAAGATTCCTTATGTGATCGGGGGATGCGAGGAGACCACGACGGGCATTATCCGCCTGATTGCAATGGCGAAGGATCAGTCCCTGCAGTTCCCGATGGTTTTGGTGAATAATGCGGACTGCAAGCATCTTTTTGATAACCGCTACGGCACGGGTCAGTCTGTTTTTGACGGTATTAATCGCACGACGAATCTGATTGTCGCAGGAAAGTATGTGGTTGTCGCTGGCTATGGATGGTGCGGCAAGGGTGTAGCCATGCGGGCGAAAGGGCTCGGCGCACGGGTGATTGTCACGGAGATCGATCCGATCAAGGCCATCGAGGCGGTGATGGACGGTTTTGATGTCATGCCCATGAACGAGGCGGCGAAAATCGGCGACTTCTTTATTACAGTGACCGGGTGTGCCGGAGTCATCGACGAGGAGGATTTCCGCGTGATGAAAAACGGCGCGATTCTCTGCAACGCGGGGCATTTCGATGTGGAGATTGATATGAAGCGTCTGCGGGAGATCGCCCTGGATACGATTGATCAGCGGAAAAACATTACGGGATATCAGATCGCGGAGGGACAGTGGATTTATGTCCTTGCGGAGGGACGTCTGGTGAATCTGGCTGCCGGAGACGGACATCCGGCGGAGATTATGGATATGAGTTTTGCCATTCAGGCGCTGAGTGCAAAGTACCTGGTGGAAAACAGGGGCAGCCTGACGGAGAAGCTGATCAATGTGCCGCGGGAGGTGGATCTGGAGGTCGCAAATCGGAAGCTGAAGTTTCTGGAGAAAGAGATTGATGTGCTGACACCAGAGCAGGAAGCGTATCTGAATTCATCGAACATAAGCTGATTTAAAAGAAGCAGAAATATATTTTGACTTTTTAAATCAGCTTGGATATAATGAAGTTAATTAGATACAGGGACACGATACAAGCAGGATTTATTTCTGTGTTTACGATACAGGATTTTACCGTGCTTGATTATGATGATTATGAAAGCACAGGCGACAGTTGTCTGTGCTTCGCTTTTTTCGCAGGAAAGACCGTGTGATTGAGAAATGTTTTTCTGTGAGAGAATGTTTCAGCCTGTGCACCCCAGTATATAGCAACAGGAAAAGGAGGATTTTATCTATGAAGCAGAGAATTGTGACCATCAGCAGAGAATTCGGCAGCGGCGGACGGACAATCGGGAGAAATCTCGCAGAGGAACTCGGAATCCCCTGTTATGATGATGAAATTTTGTTAAAAACCGCGGTGGACAGCGGTCTGGCGGAGGATTTCATCCGGGAGCAGGGGGAATATACCATGTCCAACAGCCTTCTGGGTACGATGTTCGCGACCCGTGATTACCAGGGACGTTCCATGCAGGATGTGGTCTGGCAGGCGCAGAGTGCAGTGATTGAAAAAATCGGACATGAGGAGTCCTGCGTCATCGTGGGCCGCTGTGCCGATTATATTTTGCGTGACATTGCGGATTGCCTGACAGTTTTTATTCACGCGCCCAAAGAGTTCCGGGCACATCGGATCGTGGAGGTTTACGGTGAGCGGAACGAAAACCCAATGAAGCGTCTGGCAAACAAGGATAAACGGCGGAGAAACTATTATCAGTTTTATACGGATCTTGAGTGGGGACAGGCACAGCATTATGATATCTGCCTGGACAGCGGCGTTTTCGGAATTGACCGGTGTGTGGAGATCCTGAAAGAGCTGTACTGAAAGGTATGCGGTTAACATTGACGAAGAAGATGTTTCGAAAAAGAAACATCTTCTTTTGCTTTTTGGGGAGGACAGATGGAAACGGCTGTGTTAAACTGATGCTGAAAAAGTTGAGTTAACCGGCAATGGTTTGCAGATCGGAAACGATGTCGTATAAAAGGAGTATTCAGCAATGATGGCGGAAAACAGCAACGATGTAAATCAGAGAGACATGAAGCAGCAGAAAATCGCAAGTACTATCAACTGTGGGGAAGGTGCCCGTAAACGGGAATTCACGGAGCGCCTGAACCGGTTTTACGACGAACTGAAATGGCTATATATGGAGCTTTATCCCGGACAGACGGCAGCATTTGAGGATCTGTGTGCCAGCCTGTATCAGTATTATCTGGAGCGTGAGGAGGATTTAAAGGATAGTGACCGGAGGCGCAGCGCCGACCCGCTCTGGTATAAGGGGAATGATATGCTGGGCATGATGCTTTATGCGGATGCGTTCGCCGGTAATCTGAAAGGTGTGGAAGAGAAACTTCCATATATAAAGGAATGCGGTGTCAACTACATTCACCTGATGCCGCTGCTGGATTGTCCGGAGAAAAACAACGACGGCGGATACGCGGTATCGGATTTTCGCCGTGTGAGGCCGGATCTCGGTACGATGGATGATCTGAAACATCTGGCTTCTGAGTGTCACGGGAACGGCATCAGCCTCTGCCTGGATTTTGTCATGAACCATACCTCAGAGGAGCATGAGTGGGCAAAACGGGCCAGATCCGGAGAAAAAGAATATCAGGATCGCTACTTTTTTTATGATGATTCCAGTATTCCGGAGCAGTTTGAGCGGACGGTACCGCAGGTGTTCCCCACGACAGCGCCGGGGAACTTTACGTTTGACCCTGTGAGCCAAAAAGTCGTCATGACAACTTTTTATCCTTATCAGTGGGACTTAAATTACGCGAATCCGGTAGTGTTTACCGAAATGGTCGGCAACATGCTGAATCTGGTGAATCAGGGGATAGATATCATCCGCCTGGATGCGGTGCCCTATATCTGGAAACAGCTGGGGACGAACTGCAGAAACCTCCCGCAGGTGCACAATCTTGTTCGCATGATGCGGATCATCAGTGACATCGTTTGCCCGGGTGTTCTTCTCCTGGGTGAGGTGGTCATGGAGCCGGACAAGGTGGTGCCGTACTTCGGAACCGTTGAAAAGCCGGAGTGCCATATGCTTTACAATGTGACAACGATGGCTTCCATCTGGCATACGGTGGCAACGCGGGACGCCCGCCTGCTGCGGCATCAGATGGATATTATGAACGCTCTTCCGAAAGAATATGTCTTTCTGAATTATCTGCGGTGCCATGATGATATCGGCTGGGGCCTGGATTACCCGTGTCTGCGGCAGTTCGGCATGGAGGAGGTGCCGCATAAAAAGTTTTTGAATGACTTCTTTCAGGGAAAGTTTGAGGGTTCTTTTGCGAGGGGAGAACTGTATAACGACAGCGAGGAGTTGGGAGACGCGAGGCTCTGCGGCACGACGGCTTCCCTCTGCGGGGTAGAACAGGCCCGACGGGCGGTGACGGGGATGGATTCGGATGAGAATCTGCTTGCCGGCAGTGAACGAAAAGAAAATATGCTGTGTGAAGATAAGCCAGTTGCAAAATCACAGAATCTGAATGTGTTAAGCGGGGATGCGAAGAAGGAATGTAAGCAGAATGAAAACAAAGATGAGGAAAAAACTCTTGCTCTGGCGATTCGCTATGATCTCACACTCCATGCCTTTATGCTGGCGCAGTCAGGCATCCCGGTGATCTATAGCGGAGACGAGATCGGTCAGGAAAACGACTACGGCTACCATCAGGATCCGAAGAAATGTGAGGATTCCCGCTATATTCACAGGGGAGACTTTCGGTGGGATCTGGAAAAGGAGCGGGAAGCAGAAGGAAGCGTTCCGCAGCAGATTTTTGACGGGTTGCGAAAGCTGGAGCAACTGCGGAATTCTCATGCGGTATTTGAGGCAGGTGCGGATGTATGGACGGTGGACACCTGGGATGATTCCATCCTCGGAATTATCCGCAGCCGGGGAGAGGAAAAACTGGTCACCCTTTATAATTTCAGTGAGCAGGACCGGGTGGCGTGGATTAATGAGGATGACGGGATATACCGTGATCTCATCAGCGGACGGCGGATGGAGGCGAGGGGAGTGCAGATGCCGGCGTTCGGATGCTGCTGGCTGCTGCGGGAGTAAGTTTATTTCGTAATGTATAATGAGCAGGCTTCGATGATTGAGTGTTCAATATCGAAGCCTGTTTTTATAAGTGGAAATTATAAAAGTTATTAGAATTGCAAAGTATCGTGTCCTTGATTTCAGTAAAGTATACTGATATGCAAAAATCAATTACAGGAGGACACGAATATGAACACAACGTATGGTTATGTAAGAGTATCCACAAAGGACCAAAATGAAGATCGGCAGATTATAGCTATGCATGAATTTGGTGTGGAAGATAAATATATCCTTATGGATAAACTCTCAGGGAAAGATTTTAATCGGCCAGCCTATCAGAGATTGATTCAAATAATTGAGCCGGGCGACACTCTGGTTCTAAAGAGTATTGACCGGCTCGGGCGTGATTATGAAGAAATCATTGATCAGTGGCGGATCATCACAAAGGATCATCAGACAGCTATCGTCGTGCTTGATATGCCTTTGTTGGACACCAGACGGAAGAATAAGGACCTCACGGGAATATTTATTTCTGACCTTATGCTCCAGATATTAAGCTATGTTGCACAAACGGAGAGGGAATTTAACCATCAACGTCAACAGGAAGGTATAGCGGCTGCAAAAGCGAAAGGGGTACAGTTTGGCCGACCGGCAAAGGAACGTACAGATCAATTCTATCAATTAAAAGAAATGTACGAGTCGAATAAAATTTCAGCAAGAACTGCAGCAAAAATGTTGGGCATTCATCATAAAACGTTTCTGAGATGGGTGGCGGAATGAAATATGATGGCAACAGAAAAATTGCGGTGCATTTAGCAGGATTTTTGCACCAAGATCCAAAAGATAAACAACCAAATATTGAAATATCTACATATCGCAGATTTGCCAAGAATACGATACTTTGCAAAGCAAGAAAAAAGTGCATCACAACTATGACGTTTAGTTGATGATGTATTTTTTTGATAACAATATATAGAATTTTGTCATATTTCAAGAAAAAATCATACCTGCTCGTATTGATGAATTATTCCTTATTTCTCTAAATGATACTGATTTCGCACATCTGTCTTATTATACACTATTCGACAAATTTTGCAATATGACTGGTGCAAAAATCCTGCTTTATGCGCCACAATTTGTTGCTGTTGGATATTTTTGGTTTATAAAAGCCTAAAGTAGCAAGGAGAATAAGATGAATGAATGGTTAGAATACATTGACGGAAACAGATATGTTATACATCTTGGTGAGATGCTGAAACTGTTAATTCGCAATATTGGAGTCATAATACTCGTGACTCTTCTTTTAGGCAGTGGAACATTCGCGTATTCCACTTTCTGCGTTACTCCGCTCTACCAGTCGTCCATCAAAATGTATGTGAATAATACTTCGAGTGTAGGCGATGCCACCAGCATAACCAGTTCAGATATCACAGCGTCACAGGATCTCGTTGATACATATGCTGTAGTGCTTACCAGTAAGCCGACGATTGAAGCAGTGATTGAGCAGACTGGTGTTGACTACAGTTATGAAGAGCTTTGCAACATGATTTCAACGGAATCAATCAATGAGACAGAGGTGTTTCAGGTTACCGTAACGAGCGCTGACCCTGTTGAAGCGGCAGAGATTGCGAATGCGATTGCAGAGGTGGCTCCCGATGAAATTATGGATATTGTATCCGGAAGTTCGGTAAAGATTGTTGAATATGCCAGTGTTGCAGTGGACAAAAGCTCACCGAACAGAAAGAAATATGCGTTAGTGGGGGCGGCTTTTGGCTTTGTATTAAGCTGCATAGGGGTTCTCCTGTATTCTCTGCTTCAAAATGGCATGAGCGTTGAAGAAAAGATACGCAGGGACTTTAAAGACCAGGCAATCTTATCAGTGATTCCCCGCATGGGTAAAAAAAGTAAAGGTAAGCATAAAAAGAGAAAATATACAGATGGTCAGGCAGAATTGTGTGAACAGCTGAGTTTTGCCTCCGCAGAAGCATATAAACTACTCAGAGAAAATATATCGTTTTGCTTTTCCGATGACCAGTCCTGTAGAATCATAGGAGTTACTTCTTCTATGCGAGCAGAAGGCAAAACAACGACGTCAATTAATTTGGCTTATACACTTGCGTTATCGAAAAAGAGAGTTTGTTTGATTGACTGTGATTTTCGTTTGCCATCCGTTGCCAAGAGTTTACATCTTCATAGAAAACCTGGCATGACAAACTTTCTGGTGACACCTTCGGAAAGCCCTTCTGTTTTACAGAAGTACAAGGTTGATTTGGCTGATTTTTATGTTATTTCTGCAGGAGATATTCCCCCTAACCCATCTGAGTTGTTGGGGTCAAAACGCATGCAGAAAGTGTTGGAAGTTTTAGCAAAAAACTTTGAGTACATAATTCTTGATCTGCCGCCGGTTGGAGTGGTTTCAGATGCGCTGACTGTCTCGAAGATGATAGATGGAATGCTTTTTGTAGTACGTGAAGATTTCTATGAAAGAAGGACGTTGCGAGAGACGATGCGCACGCTGACAACCGTTGACACAAAGCTTCTCGGTGTTGTGGTCACTCAGTCGTCAACTCAGGAAAAAGAATATAAGCGCTATAGTTCTAAATATGGATATAAGTATGGTTATCAATATGGTTACGGAGAGAAAGCGGGCAGTCAATCGGAACATCTTGGGCAGGAGTGAGAAGCGGAGAAAAAATGATAGATTTTCATTCACATATTTTACCGGGAGTAGATGATGGAAGCTCATCTGTAGAGATGAGTATTCAGATGCTTCAATCCTCATTTCAAAAGAATATAGGAACTATGGTAGCTACGCCGCATTTTTATGCGTCAAAGGAATCGCCGGAAGAATTTATGAAAAGGCGCAATGAAGCATGGCATCTTTTGTGCAATGAGTTACCGAATGATGTGCCGAAAATATATCTCGGAGCGGAAGTTTATTATTATACCGGAATTTCCTGTACAGAAGAATTGCAGAGACTTTGTATCGGAAACGCAGGTGTGATTTTGATAGAAATGCCGTTTCATAAATGGTCAGAGCAAATGGTTCGTGAGGTTATCTCACTTGCTCAGGATACGGATCTGAAAGTGTTATTGGCTCATATTGATAGATACTTTTTTTTACAGACATCAGATACATGGAATCTTTTATCAAAGAATGGGATTCTATTTCAAGTGAACGCCTCGGCTTTCTTAAATGGATGGAGAACCAGACACAGGGCATATAAGTTGCTGCGGGAAGACAGGATCACGGTTCTCGGATCTGACTGTCACAACATGGAGAACCGGTCGCAGAAATTGGATGTGGCCTGCGAGGTAATACAGAGTAAATTCGGAAAAGAAAAAGTAAATATGATAATGGAGCGGGCTGGTCATTTGCTTATGAGCGACAGATAATAAAAACCTCGTCTGGTTGGTTGTGTAAAAACGACAGTAGGAAAGTTGCAAACATGAGAAGAATTGAAAAGCGTATGGTAAACGGGGAAACTGCGCTTGATGATGAAGAAAAAAGAAAAATAAAAAAAACAAAATTAGCATCGGATTTAAAGGGTGTAATAAGAAAAACAGAAGGACTGGCTGAGTTACTTGTTTTATCCATTATTTATTATGAAATCTGGAAATTTAATTACAGGGGAAATATAACTCCATTGTTTTCAGGCAACGGAAAGTATGTGCTGATTTTAGTATACGGGTTTTTGTTACTGATTCTTTTTTATATGTGTGATGGTTTTAAGTATGGCCATAGAAAATTATCAGAAGTAATCGTATCACAGTGGATTTCAATTATTCTGGTAAATTTTGTTACATATTTTCAGCTTTGTCTGATTGGAAACCGAATGCTGAATGTTTTGCCAATTATCGCTTTGACAGGAGTAGATATTTGTGTGGCGATTATTATGCCGTACATGTTTTCTGTAATTTATCATCATATGTATGTGCCTAAAGATATGCTGATGATTTATGGCGATGAAAAAGCGGTTGACTTGAAATTTAAGATGGACGAACGTCCGGATAAGTATGTCATTACAAAAGTACTCTCATATGAGAGCGGATATGAAGTAATCAAAAAAGAAATCAGGAAACATGACGCTGTTATAATTAACGATGTCCCCGTACAGGTACGAAATGATATCCTTAAATACTGTTACGAGCGTGAAATACGGACGTATGTCGTCCCGATGATTTCTGATATCATTCAGCGAGGCGGGGAAGAAATCAATTTATTTGATACGCCGTTGTATCTTATAAAAGGCAGGGGGTTAAATCCTGCGCAGAGGTTTATGAAAAGGGCGTTCGATATTTTTCTTTGTATTGTGGCTCTTATCCCGGGAATCCCGATTATGGCGGCGGTAGCGATTGCTATTAAGTGTGAAGATCACGGGCCGGTTTTTTATAAACAGGAAAGAGTGACGGGAAACGGCCGGATTTTCGATATTCTGAAATTTCGCAGTATGGTAGTAGATGCGGAAAAAGATGGAAAACCGCATTTGGCAATGGATAATGATCCTCGAATTACGAAGGTTGGAAAAGTAATCCGTGCGACGAGAATCGATGAACTTCCGCAGATTTTGAATATCTTAAAGGGGGATATGTCCTGGGTGGGACCCAGACCTGAAAGGCCGGAATATGTTGAGTTGTACATGAAAGAAATCCCGGAGTTTGTTTTCCGATTTAAAGTAAAAGGCGGTCTTACCGGTTATGCGCAGATTTACGGAAAATATAATACAAGTGCATATGACAAGCTGCGGCTTGATCTGATGTATATAGAGAATTACTCTTTCTTTCTGGATTTGAAGCTAATCATTATGACCGTGCAGATTATGTTGAAAAAAGAAAGCACAGAAGGAATTGATAAGGTGGAAGAACTGGAGAAAAAACGGCAGGAATTAATCAGGAATGAAACTGCTGCGGCGATGGGGAACGATGGAAAGGTCACAAGATAAAAATATATTATGAAAACGTGGATCATGACGAATGAAGTGCCTAAAAGGATTCTGATTTTGGCCAATGATACAACCTATGTATTTAATTGTCGGAAGGAACTCATTGACGAACTGATGAATCGCGGTTATCAAATAACGGTGGCATGCGAAATTCTTTTTTATGAAGATGAATTGAAGCATATGGGATGCCGTTTGATTCATGTAGCAACGGGGAGACGGAAAACAAATCCGATCCACGACATTCTTCTGTGCTTTAGATATCTTTCAATTATTTGGAAGGAGAAGCCGGATGCTGTTCTCTCTTTTAATATCAAGCCAAATTGCTATGGTGGCCTGGCTTGCAGGCTTACGAGAACGCCTTATTTTCCGAATATTACCGGGTTGGGAACGGCTGTTGAAACACCCGGAAGGATGCAGAAATTGACAATTCAACTATATCGACTGGGTACTTATGGTGCGAAAACAATTTTCTTTCAAAATAACGAAAATCTGAAATTTTTCCGCATACACAGGATGCTGTCGGAAAAATCCAAAGTTGTATTGCTGCCTGGCTCCGGTGTTGCACTTGAACGTTATCCGGTTATGCCATTTCCGGATGGCGACGATGTTCATTTTTTATTTGCCTCCCGTATTTTGGAAGAGAAAGGGATTCTGCTTTATTTAAATACGGCAAAATACATTCATGGAAAATATCCAAATGCTATTTTCCACATATGCGGTAAATGTGATGACGAAAAATATAATGAAATTTTGAAACAAGCCGAACTGGATGGTTATGTTATGTATCACGGAGAACAAAAAGGGATGCAGCAGTGGTACTCTAAATGTGCTTGCCTGGTTCATCCTTCCTATTATCCGGAGGGGATGAGCAATGTATTGTTGGAGGCTGCATCCACCGGCCGGCCGGTGATCACCACTGATCGCAGCGGATGTCGGGAAACTGTGGACGATGGGATTTCAGGTTTTATTATTCCAATCAAAAATCAGGAAGCATTAAATGAAGCATTGGATCGATTCATGGAATTGAGTACAGATGAGCGAAAGGCAATGGGATTAGCGGGGCGTGCAAAAATGGAACGCGAATATGATCGGAGGCTGGTGGTTGCGTCGTACTTAAAGGAAATAGAGGCTGAACAGGTTGGCCTAATCAGTGTCAACGAATGGAAATAGCGGAATATTATACTGTCAGTTAAGAGTTAACTGGACAGTTTGAAATAAAAACGGGTTGCTATTCTGTTATTGCAGCGCCATTTACAGGAAGGGGTGTATTATTATGAAAAAACGTAATCAAAATGGATGTAAACGATTGTTGGCGGTTGCGTTGTGCATTTGTCTTGCAGTGGGTGTTTTGCCTGCTCAGGCAAAGGCTACAATGGCAACGTCCGACAGCAGTTCCGCTGCGGAGGAAGGAGTTACCTCTGTAGAATCCGCCAGTACCGAGGAAAGCGAGGAAACATCGCTATCCAAGGGAAACACAATTGAAGGAACGGATTTTACTGTAACTTCTCTGAAAAGTTATTCCGTTGCGCCTGATGTTTCGGAGATGACCATTATCACGAATAACAGCGAAGGAACTTCCCAAACTGTTGCAAATGTCATGGAGGTCACGCCCGGAAGCAGCGCATATACGGTTGTCGGGTTTGGCGATATCGAGGACCCGATTGAATGGTGCATGGCCACAACTACGGCGCAGTGCGCGCTGTGGGAATCCGTGACCGGGGACAATGTGGTTGGCGGCGTCAATGCAGCCTGGTTTAACATTACGACCGGTGAACCGGCAGGTATGACCGTTATCAATGGGTATGAGGTCAAAGAGGATAATACCTGGCCGTATTTTGCTACATATAGCGATGGCTCCTGCTCTATTGAACACGCTGACGTTTCCCTTGACAAAGCTGCAGAGAAGCAAAGCGAAAAGCAGGGCTATACTGTAACGGTAACCGGAGCCGTGGCAGCGCCTACCATTATGGTGGAAAATGGTGAAGCAGTAAGTACGAGTCAGGGAAACAGCGGTTATTATTCCAGAACAGCTGTCGGTATCAAGGCTGATGGTACGGTTGTGCTTTTCCAGGCTGACGGTACGATGGCACCGCGTTCGGTTGGCTATACGCAGGAAGAAGAAGCGCAAATGATGATTGCACTCGGTTGTGAAATTGTTTTGCAGCTTGATGAGGGGGGTTCTTCTACTTTTGTTTCCCAGCGTGAGGGCGAGGACTCCGTCACCATGCGTAATACCGCGGCAGGCGGCAGTGAACGTGGCATTTCTTCCACGATATTGGTTGTATCCACTGTGGCAGCTACTGGAGAATTCGATCACGCTAATATTACTCCGGATAATGAGATTTACACGCCGAACTCTGAAGTTCAGCTAACGGCTACCGGCATGGATTATTCCGGTGCTCAGTCAGATAGTATTCCGGATTCTGTTACATGGGCCTTGGCTGAGGGCAGTGAGGATATGGGCACCCTGATTGCGGGCGGCATCAGCGGCAACCAGGCTGCTGCAACCTTTGTTTCCAACGGAACCTATGGGATAGCCACAATCAATATGCTCTACAACGGGGAAGTCGTGGGCAGCACAGATATCCGCATTTACAATCCGGACGAGCTTTCTTTTACCAGTGATGAAATCAACTTAAATTATGGCGAGGAGAGTGATTTGGGTCTGGTGGCCCAGTATGAGAACGAGACATTGAACCTGAAGGACGGAGACATTACCTGGAGCATTACGGACGAGACGCTCGGCGCCTTTGAGGGTAATACGTTTGTTGTTACCAGTGATATATCGGTTTCGGCCAGTGCAACCGTGACTGCCACTTATGGCTCCCTGACAGCAAGCACTATTATTAATATCGGTAAAGAGCCTACGATTATCATGGATGGCGGAGATAAGGACGGCTGGGATTATTCTAATATTGGAACGACAGTCGAGTCCTTTGACGGCCTTGCTGCTGATGCAGTCGCAACATACCATTATGCTGGCCGCGGAGGAGTTGTAACCGGTTCTGTTGTTTCAGATACGGATGAAGAGTATGCGGATATTGTCCGTTTTGGCCACAATGCAATCAAGCTGGAATATGACTGGACAGGTATTACCGGAACAGACGGTGCCTGCCTGGGTCTGGGCGATTCCATTGATGTGACCGGTTCTCCAACCGCTATTGGCGTTTGGGTATATATCCCGGATGAGAGTACACCTATCCCCTGGCTGCGGGCGCAGATCGCTACCAGCACAGACGGAGGAAGTACATGGACAAACGCCTATATCAACTTTAACAACGGTTCATCCAGTGATGCCATGCAGGTTGGCTGGCAGTATCTTGAGGCTGACCTGACGGCATACTCCGGTGCATTGATTCGGGTCAACAGCGGTATGTTGTTTCGTGCCATGGTAACCACCAGCGGAACGGGGTGGTATACGGTCGATGGAACAAAGTTGGATAAGAGCGCCCTGACTGGTTATCTGCTTATTGATAATATCTGCTTCGTTTACGGAAGCAACAATCAGGACACTACAAATCCGACCGTTTCCAGCATTAGTCTGCTGGATGAAACTGGTACGAAAACGGAATTAGAGAGCGGCACGGTAGTGAACAGCAATGATTTGATTCTGTATGCAACCTATGATGACAACGAAGACACGGATGCATTCGCAACAGGAGTTGAATCTGCATATTTTTACCTGGATGGAACCTATTATGGCACCGGTGATCAGGACAATCTGGGCAGTACGCTTGCTGTCACCATGGCAAACGGCTCCCATTCTGTCACGTTTTATCTGAAGGATGCCTATGGCAATGTGACCAGGGAGACGCGCTACTTTACGGTGGAAGAGGAAGATTCCACGCTGACCAATATGGGCATCCAGGTGGAAAACGTACCTTCTATTGGTTCGGATTGGACGCTCGGCCTGGTAAGCAATAATCCGGTAGATATTGCTCAGGTTGACACCACCATAAGCATTAGCAAGGCCTATGCGGTCAGTGATGTTGTTTTTGCTGATGGAGTAACCGGAACCTACGAATATGATTCCGGCAAGGGAACTCTGACGATTTCCATTACTGCAGTGGATAGTTCTGTTACCGATACAGTTCTTGCGACTATTTCTGTAACAATTCCGAATACCGTTACCCAGGGATCCGCTGTCACTGTACAGGTGACGAAGGGAACCTATGAAACGGTGTCCGATGCAGAGTACTGGAAGGGTTTCAGCACGGCTCTGCTGAGTTATACCATTGGCGCAGACTATGTATTGACCACGGATACTCTGGTGGTCGGACTGCCGGGGACGATCATTGTCACAGCAGATGAGTTGCCTATTGCCAATTTGAGCATCTACTGCGACGATGAGCTTCTAGGTACAACTGATGAGAACGGCCAGCTTGTTACCTCCGACCTGACTGCTGCAGCCGGGAGCTATGCCCTTTACGCTATGGATGAAAATGGCAGCCGCTCTTATCCTGTTACTGTGACAGTATATACCCCTGTCGGTGAGGAGGATGGCACACCTTACTATGTGCTGACCAATGTCACCTCGGATGCCGCTTCGGAGAAGAATATCTCATGGATGAGCAATCCTGTTTATAGCAGCGATACCGCACAGATTAGAATTTCCAGTGATTCTGCTTTGGAGGGCGCAATGGTGATAAACGGAAGCAGCACTCTGGTTACCTATACCAGCAGTGGCGTTGCCAACCGTGCGAACTCCGTTTATGTGACCGGTCTGAGCGCAGGGACAACCTATTACTATCAGGTGGGCGATGGCACAACCTGGTCTGAGGTAAGCTCCTTTACCACCGCAGAGTCTGGTGATGTTCAGTCAGACTTCTATGTTATTGCGGATATTCAGGAAGACGATGCGGTTACCGGCATGACGAAGATTGCTTCGTTGCTGGGCGAGTCGGATTACGATTTCGGTATTCAGTTGGGCGACGCAGTAGACAATGTCCGCTATTATGATCAGTGGGCAACAGCGTTGAATCTGTTTACGTTGGATGGAATTTCCGGGACGGATCTGCTCCACGTAATCGGTAACCACGAGGCTGATGACGACGGTAACGATTCATACGCCGCAAAGAATATCTTTAATTTAGAAGATGACTGGTATTCTGTGGAATACGGTGATGTGTATGTTGCTGTTCTGAATTATACGCAAAACACATCTAAGCTGGAGGAGTTTTCTGAGTGGCTGATTGAGGATGCTGCGGCCACTTCCTGTACTTGGAAGATTCTTGTCTCGCATGTTCCTGTGTACTACACGAATCCCACAGGCGGTGGTGCGACTTACTTGGCTGCATTACCTGATGCAATCGAAGAAGCCGGAATTGACTTCTACTTTGCAGGCAATGACCACAGCTATGCCAGAACCTCTCCCATGACAGACGGTGAAGTGGACGAGGATAATGGCGTTGTCTATTACATCTGCGGTTCCACTGGCGGTAAGTCCTACAGCGTGGTGAACAACGACGCATTTAATTTCGAGATCGCCACGATTGACTTTGACAGTATCTATCTGTCCGTCAGCGCAACCGCCAGTCAAATGACGATCACCGCCTACAATGTGGACGAGGATGGAAACGCAACCGTCTTTGACACCTACACGAAAGAACAAACCTATTGTGAGAACGACGAACACGACTATATCTACGATCGGGAAACCGGCGAGCTGACCTGCTCAAAGTGTGCGTTCCGGTCAACGATGGCAGAGGAACTGGTTTCTGGTTTCGTGACAGACAAAGCTACAGGCAAGCTGATGTATATGGTAAGCGGCACACCTGTTACCGTTTGTATGCACTATGGAGACGATTTCTACTTTGCGGATGATGAGGGCTTGGCGTACGACGGTGAGTATGTAATTGATGGACAGACTATCGTATTCGAGGATGGCTACTTTGTCAGCAGCACTACTGCCAGTGTTCGCTATGCAGGCCGGGCAACTGAAACAGTGGATTTCATTCTGTATACGGACGGAACCTTTAAACTGCTGGGTTCCGGAGCGGTCGAATTTGATCGTGTCTGGAACAGCCCATACTATCTGTACCGAAATTATATAACTAACGTAATCGTTGATGAGGAAATTACGGAGCTCGGTAAGTGGTCCTGCTACTCCTTTACCAAAGCGACATCCATTACCTTCGGTGATGAAAGCAAGATTACAAGAATTGGTCAAAATGCATTCTCCAGATGGTATGCGTTGACGGAGATTGTGCTTCCGGACGGTGTGACCTATATCGGATATGATGCCTTCACGGACTGCACGGCGCTGACATCCGCGTATATTCCGGATGCTGTGTCCAGTATTATGACAAATGCGTTCAGCGGATGCAGCAATGTGACTCTGAGCGTGGGCTACAACAGCTATGCAAAGGAGTTTGCTATTGCCCATGACATCTCCTATATTGAGCGTGATCCCAGCACCATCGCCTCAGGCGAATGCGGAGATGAACTGACTTGGACGCTAACCAGCGATGGCGTGCTAACCATCTCCGGCACGGGAAGCATGAGCACTTATAGCACAGCTCCCTGGTACTCCTACAGAACCAGCATCACAACTGTGGTGATTGGAGCCGGAGTGACAAAGCTGACGAAAAATGCATTTTATAACTGTACAAAGCTGGCAACTGTCACCTTCGAGGAGGGAAGCAAACTGACCGCTATTGGCGGAGCCGTATTTAAGAATTGCACCTCGCTGCGTGAGATCACGCTTCCCGATGGCCTGCTGTCGATCAGCGGCAATGCGTTCCGCTTCTGTAATAATCTGTATGTGTATCTCCCCGAGTCAGTGACTTCTATTGATGCAGAAGCATTCAGCGGTACATCGGATATTACGTTGAGCGTGGGTAAGGATACTTATGCAATGGAATACGCTATTACTTACGGAATGACATATGTGGTACGTGATCCTGTGACAGTTGCTTCCGGCGAGTGCGGAGATGATCTGACCTGGACGCTGACCAGTGATGGCGTGCTGACCATATCCGGCACGGGCAGCATGGGTACTTACAGCACAGCTCCCTGGTACTCCTACAGAACCAGCATCACAACCGTGGTGGTTGGAGCCGGAGTGACAAAGCTGACGACAAATGCGTTCTACAATTGCACGAAGCTGGCAACTGTCACCTTCGAGGAGGGAAGCAAGCTGACCGCCATTGGCGGCGCTGTATTCAAGAATTGCACAGCGTTGCGTGAGATCACGCTTCCCGATGGTCTGCTGTCGATCAGCGGCAATGCGTTCCGCTTCTGCAATAATTTGTATGTGTATCTCCCCGAGTCGGTGACTTCCATTGATGCAGCAGCATTCAGCAGTACATCGGATATTACGTTGAGCGTGGGCAAGGATACCTATGCAATGGAATACGC
>JAJPZY010000150.1:30133-33868 GCA_021204085.1 Clostridiales bacterium
GAGGAGGGAAGCAAGCTGACCGCCATTGGCGGCGCTGTATTCAAGAATTGCACCTCGCTGCGTGAGATCACGCTTCCCGATGGCTTGCTGTCGATCAGCGGTAATGCGTTCCGCTTCTGCAAAAATCTGCATGTGTATATACCTGAGTCAGTGACCTCTATTGATGCAGCAACATTTAGCAGCACAACGGATGTAACCCTGTATGTATATGAAAACAGCTATGCTCACCAGTGGGCTGTCTCGAATGAAATGAATTTTGTCATCGTTACTGCTGGCAATGAAGATGATACTACAGCGGTGTCTGCAGAGACTGTTGACGGAGTTGAGGAAGATGTGATTGTGGTCACAGAAGAGGACACTGAATAATTAACGAGACGGATTAGTAATTTACATACTGGACTGGAGGGAAAACCTGAAATATGGTTTTCCCTCCGGAGTATGATATTTTTGTTGAATTATCCGGAAATTCGATAATGGAGAGCAAACATCATTCGAGACGAAAACCCCCATCGTTAAATAATGCCATGGATTACAAAAAATTCATACAAAACCGCCAGCTTCGTTTGAAGTTGCTTCGGATGATGTGCCTGATTCCGGATACACTCATGTTGAAGATGCAATACAGAATTAAGTTTGGCCGGTCATTAAATTTGAAAAATCCGCAGCGTTTTACGGAAAAACTTCAGTGGTATAAACTACATTATCATGATTCAGAGATGATTCGCTGCGTTGACAAATATGAGGTGCGTGGCTACCTGGCAGAGCGAGGGTTCATGGACCTGCTTGTGAAAAGCTACGGTGTATACGACAGTCCGGAGGAAATTAATTGGAATACCTTGCCGAATTCCTTCGTCATAAAGGATACTCTGGGTGGTGGCGGAACCGCCGTGCAGATTGTTCGTAATGCGGAAAAATTAAATCGTGAACAGATGCAGCTTCAACTGCAACAGTGGTGCGATACTCCAATTTGCCGTGACGGAGGCCGGGAATGGCCTTATTACAGTGGAAAACGCCACCGAATCCTGATAGAAGAATATCTGGATGCTCCGGGTGGGCTGGATGATTTTAAATTTTTCTGTTTCTATGGAAAACCGGAATTCCTATACGTTGTCTCGGATCGCACCTTAGGAGACGGAGGAAAAATTCATATATTAAATCCAGATTATACAGATACAGGCACGATTCGGGTGGGAGACGAACCTGACGGAGATATTCCCCCAAAGCCATCCTGCTATGCAGAGATGATTGAGATTGCAAAGGCTCTTTCAAAGCCGTTCCCTCACGTCAGGGTGGATTTATATGCATATCAGGGAAAAGTCAAGTTTGGTGAGCTGACATTTTACAATGCCAGTGGATATATGAGCTACCAGCCTGACTCCTTTGATATAGAGATCGGAAAAAAATTCGTTTTGCCACCGGAACAATCGTTGAAATGATATGGGGAGAGTTATGATAAATGCTTTAGTCGCAACAGATTTCGGGATTGTATATAAGGAAGGAAAATACTATGCGAAAACGGCCGTGGTATCCATCCTTCGGCGGTATTACAATAGCTTTGGCCCTCTAACTCTGTGTATGCCTCTTCGAAAGCCTGAACTGTATCGGCCAGAGATGGAGGAAATTACCGATATTTTGCGCAGTGTTGTACCGACTACAAAGCTCTTAGCGTTGCTTCACTTGAGGAAAGCCCCTCTGAAAAAGGCCGTAACGGAAGCGGATATTGTAATTGTTCGCTGCTCCTCTTTTATTGGATACTTTGCGGCAGATATTGCAAAGCACCTTAAAAAGCCGGTCCTCGCAGAGGCGATGAGCTGCGCGTGGGAATCTTTCTGGAACCATGGAATCGCGGGAAAACTTCTGGCACCGTATATGGAATGGAAAATGAAGTCTATTTTTGCCGCGGCAGACTATGCATTGTATGTAACGCAGGACTTTCTGCAGCAAAGGTATCCATGCATGAATCCGACGGTTGGTGTCTCGAATGTGCGGATTGACAATCTTTCAGAATTGGTTATGGAGAACCGCTGCCAGCACATTGCAGAGAAAACTTTACAGAAGGAGCTTTATTTGATGACCTGTGCGGCAGTCGATGTTAAATTCAAGGGGCAGCGCTATGTCATTCAGGCCATCCCTGAATTAAATAAACTGGGATATTACATAACATATGTTTGTGTTGGCGGGGGGAATCAGTCTTATTTGAAACAGATTGCCCGAAAATATCGTGTAGAATCACAGGTGGTTTTTACGGGAGCAGTTTCACACGAAAAGGTTTTTGAGCTTTTAAATCAATGCGATATTTATATTCAACCCAGTTTGCAGGAGGGACTTCCGCGTTCCATGATTGAAGCGATGAGCCGCGGCTGTCCCTGTATTGGAGCCAGAACTGCGGGGATTCCAGAATTGGTTCCAGAGGCCTGTCTTGTGGATTGCAAATCCAGTCGCCAGATTGCAGAGACAGTCGCCAAGATGACGACCGCCGGGTTAATACGCTATGCGGAGGAAAACTTTAAGAAAGCGGCGGAGTACAGTGATCATGTACTCGCCGACAGGAGGAACGCTTTTTTCAAACAAATAAAATTGGAGCTATGTGATTCCAAAACTGCAAGAGGCGGGAAAAATGAAAATACAGGCTAAAATTAACATGGAATCAATCGGTGTTCTTTTCCTGATGGTGTACTATGCGTGGTTTTATCTCCCTTACTTGAGAGCTACTTTTTCGACTTCATTTTTCAAAGTGCTGTTCTTTGGATGCTTTGTGATTGGTGCAGCTCTTTTATTCTGGCATTATTTGGCGGAGTCTGGTGGGACAATTCTACTCCAATGGAATATTCTGATTCCTATCATCTGCTATATGGTGGTTATGAGCGTAATGGGAGTATTACAGATTGGAGATGCTTCTAACCATTTAAGCGTTAGTTTTACTTTTTGGGGGACGGCCATTATTTATACTCTGTTGGAGTATTCTCCAAGGGAAAAGAAGCTGTTTATATGGTTTATTCTGGTTTTGTTGATTATCAATGGTGTGACATCTTACCTGGGTCTTTTAACAGATGAAAGAGCAGCCCGGACATTAGCAAATGCGTCTACATCAGCGAAAGAACTGGAGAGAGATTATACATTATCCAGGCTAAACATCAGCTCTATCTATTTTTATCAGAGCCTGATTGTCTTGGTGCTAATTTGTATTTCCATGTTAAAAAAAAGGCGGCATATCCTGATTGCTGCTGGTTCGTTCCTGTTTATTATTCTTATCGTGGTGAGGGCTTCTTTTGCTATTTCAATGCTGATGCTGTTGATTTCCATCGGGATTTCCTTTATCAACACAAAAAAGCCATCGGGAATATTCGTGATTGTCTTGTGTATAATCTTAGCTCTTGTTGCTCCGCTTGATGAAGTATTTTCTGCTTTATCAACTGTAATCCCAAATGCTGAGATTGCTGAAAAGCTGGACGAGATTGCACATTTTTTCGTCAGCGGAACGATGCAGGGGGATTTGGCGGCCAGAATGAATCTCTACCAAAGTTCGCTAAAAACTTTTCTGTCGCATCCTTTTGGAGTAGGTCCTCATTACAGCTACGTCAAGTATGAAAATGGAATTGGATACCACTCGCAGCTTTTAGATGATTTAGCGCGGTATGATATATTTGCAATCGCATTTTATGTTACATTTCTTTTTCAATATTCTGTTATGAAGTGACCTTTGTCAAGAGGTAAATTAAAGAAATTTTCCTTTTG
>JAJPZY010000080.1 GCA_021204085.1 Clostridiales bacterium
ATTTGGAAAGACTTAATTCCACCCCAAGGTGGAATTTGAGATTGCAAGCGAGAGATTCTTTGTCACATAAAGAAAAAAGATTCTTTTTCGTGTGAACCTGTGCTATATTTTTAAAAAGGAGAGAGACTATGGCAAACATGGAAATCAAAGAAATCCTGAATCAGATAGAGCAGTTGTGCCGGAAATATCAGGTGGAACATTTATATTTGTTTGGCTCCTACGCAACAGGAACTGCAACAGCTACAAGCGACATTGATATTATTATAAAAGGCGGGCGTCAGATTAATCGGCTGCGGGATGAGATAGACAGGATTCCTACACTGAAAAAAATAGATATTTTTGAGTATGACAAGTGCAGCAATAACTATTTGAAGGAGGACATGGATCAATATGGACGCAAAATTTACTAATCGTTACAATAGTTTTTGCAGCAGTCTTCTTGCGTTGGAGGAGGCGCAGTTGAGAGATCCCGAAGATAGCTTTGTATTGAGTGGTACTGTCCAGAAGTTTAATCTGTCTTTTGATATCGCATGGAAAGTGATGAAAGATATTATCGTGAAGTATCATAAAATACAAACTTTTGCAACGGGATCTCCGAGGGAAACGTTGCGGATGGCATATTCTGTTAATCTTATTTCTGATGATGCATGGATGACGATGTTGAATATGAGAAATGAACTTTCGCATGATTACGACGGAAGTATGGCCAGAGATTGTTTTCATACAATTATTTATGACTATATTCCATTGTTTCAGAAGTTTCGGACTGTAGCCGGGGAGTATATTGATCGCATTTAAATGATACAAATACAATCAATAAATGAAGTGGTACAATAACCTAAAACGAAACCGGAGGATATTATGCCGAAAACAAGAATTGATGTACATGCACACTATCTGCCGCCTGCATACGATGAGATGCTTAAACGCCGGGGAATGAATTTTCTGGACGGCGGTTTCCCCAAACCGGACTGGAGTGTAGATAGCCAGTTTGCCGCCATGGAGCAGCTTGGGGTCACGTATTCTGTGCTTTCCATCTCTTCCCCGCATCTGCATATGGGAGACTCTGCGGAGGCTGTTGAGGTGGCGCGGGCATCGAATGAATACGGAGCTGCTTTGGTAAAGCAGTATCCGTCGAACTTTGCCGTGATGGCCAGCCTTCCGCTGCCGGAAATCCGTGCGTCTGTGGAAGAAGTGGTATACTGCAGAGACGTGCTGCATGTAGCCGGATTTTCCCTCCTGACCAATTATAGCGGACTATATTTGGGGGATTCCATATTGGATCCTATCATGGAGGAATTAAACCGAGGCGGCTGTGTCGTGTCGCTGCATCCCACAGAACCATCCGCTGTTCCGAAGGGCGTGAATGAGAATTTGCCTTATCCGCTGATGGAGTTTTTCTTTGACACGACGCGGACGGTGATGAACCTTATTCTGACGGGAACTTTGAAAAAATATCCGAAAATCCGGTTTATTGTTCCCCACGCGGGTGCATATCTGCCGGTTTTAGCGGATCGGGTGGCGCCTATGTCTAAAATGCTGATTCCGGAAGGAAATATTGACATAGCGGAAAGTCTGGCAGGGTTATACTATGATCTGGGCGGCGTCGTCATGCCGAAGCAGTATGGGAACCTGCGGCAGATTGCGCCGGAGAGCCATATTTTATATGGCAGCGATACGCCGTTTACGCCGCTGCCGCTTTGCGTGAAGCTGGCGGAGGATATGGACCGCGGGCTGGATGATGAGATGACGGAGCTGGTATATCGGAAAAATCCGCTGGCGTTGTTCCCAGGCTGCCGGGATGATGTGAAAATGCGGCAAAACTTACAATTTCAATCATATGGAGGGCAGCAGGCTGACGCATGATCAGACTCGTTATATCTATGAGACGAATACGATCAGTACCGGAACAGACGGAGTGAATGTGGATGAAATCATGGAATTCCATTACCGGTTTGAGCGTATGCATCCCTTTCAGGACGGCAATGGCGTGTAGGACGGCTTATTATGTTTCAGGAGTGCCTGAGAAACGAATTATAGAGGACGATCTGAAAATGTTTTATTATCGCGGTTTGTCTGAGTGGGAGCGGGAGAGAGGGTATTTGCGTGATACCTGCCTGACTGCGCAGGATCGTTTTCGCGCGTATCTGGATTATTTTCGTATAGAATATTAGAGGGCGGTTGGCGTAAACTTGTTTAAAAAAGTGCGTCCACAAACCCGCTGTAGCCATATCCGGAAACGATATCGTTCAGATCATCGCGGATTTCATTTCTTGTGAATCCGTTACTCTCCAGGAAGTCGTCGGACTTTTCGTTGAGATAATCGAAAAAGAGCAGAGCCAGTTTCAAACCATCCGGATTTCCGGCATCGATGAGTTTATAAAGCCGGTTTTCGGCTGTGTTGATGTCGCCTTTGTCAATCAGGTCTGTCAGTCGTTCATAAGTCTGAAGCGTTTTTTCGTCCATCTTGAAAAATCATTTTTTAGCTTTTGCCATTTTGCATATCAGTCTGTTCAAGTATTTTTTTGTACGGCGCTATCATTCCTTCACTGATCTGCTTTCCGGCTTTCGCCCGCAGTTTTGGATTGTTCATCAGTGTGCCGACAGCGATCATCAGAAGCATCTGCCCGCGTTTTTTCTGCGGGAAATCATAGATACCGTGTTGTTTGTAGAACCTGTGGTCTGCCCGCATGAGTCCGCGCATGATATAGATCAGGTCACGGAAAATCTTCATGCCGCCCACGCCGTAAAAGTTTTGCGGCTGCACATAGGCGTGATCCAGCGCGTATAGCAGGCGTGCGTTCATGGTTTGAATTCCTTCTGTATCGTTGGCCATACCGCAGAGGAAGTTGTGGCCGACCTCGCACCGCGCCTCGATCACGGTCCGAAGATTTTCTTCCTGAGCCAGATTTCCCGCAACCAGATAGCCCACCGGCATGCCCATGGTGACGGTGCGGTGGCCGTTGCAGAACTGTCGGTCGTCAAAGAGTTTAAAACGCGGTCCCATGGAGTGATCCTGTATTGTAAAAGCGTAGACGATGGCGTCCGCTGTCTGAATTTCTTCCCGCAGAAACCTGTCAAAGCCGTCTTTGTAAATGCAGGTGCCGTCCGCCGCACAGTGAAAACAGCTGATGCAGCCGCCCTGAAACGGAAAATCCTCAAGCCGGACAACTCTGGTATGATGCGGACAGACAGCCTGAAAGTCTTTGATCATTGCCCGGATAGCGGTATCGTTTTCCTGATAAGAGGCCACGATGACGATATCTTTTATTCCTTTTTTTGTTCTCGTGGAAGGAGGATCAGACGTGAGATCCGACAGGGAGCCTATATTGGTCTGAGTCTCCAATATCGGAGAATGGGGTGTCTGATATGTCGGAGCAGAGGTACCGGTTGGCGCAGGCAGCGATTCAAAGATATCATGCTCCACACAAAACTCCACGTATTCCCAGAATTTCCTCGCATCCTCCTGTCCCTGTTTTTTCGTAAGGTCTTCCATGTCCGCAGACAATCCCTTGATATAGCGGAGCCCCAGATCCGCGCAGTTGTCCTGAATAAAGCGGTGAGCAGTTACGTCAAAAAAATGTTTGGAGGTCGTAATCTGGGTTGAAAATTTTCCCGAAAGGTCACAACCGGTTTCCTTGATCAGCCGGATAAACCGATGGAGCTGCGCCGGTGCCAGAAAGGTGTAAACCGGATAGCAAAACAGAATCAGGTCTGCGGCTTCCAGGGTTGTGATTGCTTCCGACATGTCCTTCTCATAGGCGCGGATTTTCTGTCCGGCGTGCAGAATCTCATAGGTGTGCTCGGGGAACAGCTTCTGGATATACAGGCAGGTGTGCAGGGTGATGCTGTAAGGACCTTTGGGCGATCCGTTTATAATTACTATGTTCATGGCGATTGATTACTCCTGTTCGGTATTTCTCAAAGTGATATAAGTAAATTTGAAAGCGGAGACGGGAATCCGTCAATTAAGACCTTGCGGAGGCTTGCAGCGGGGCTTGGTATGCGCGTGAAAATTGAATTCCAGCCTATGACTAAGGCATAAGTTGTAAGTATATATTTTTATAGATCGAACTGCATTCCGGTTGTAAGCCTGTGTACCCGATCTCCGAGACGTTTTTGCAGCTTTTTAAATCCCGGAGCGCCCGTGCAGTGTCCGGTATAGATCTGACTGACGTCTTCCCGAAGGAAGGCATTACAGAGGTCGTCGATCTCCGCTTCGGAAAATGCGCAGGTTTCTGTACCGTTTTTTACCCCTCTCATATGGAGGCCTCCGACGTATGCGTAAACTTTTCTTTGCCCGCAGGCTTCTCGGACTTCTCGGATAATATTGGCGGCGCCTGCGTGAGAGCAGCTGTTAAAGATAATCAGACCGTTGCCGGTATTCAGCACAAGGCTTTGTTCATGAATGAAATCATCCGGAACAATCTCTTCATTTTGCTTCTTATACAGCTTACTTTTTTCTCCGATTTTGCTGAGATTCTCAGAGTGGTGCGGCACAAGATATACATCCGGAAGGATTTTTCTGATGCCGTCAACAGGGATAAAGCGATCCCGATATGCGGCTACATTTGGCGGGATGCTGATTTCATGCATCCCGCCGCTTGCGGATAAATAAGTGTCTAAGGCTTCTTTTCGTGCGTAAATCTTTGCGTTCGGATCTGCACGAAAAATGGCTTCAAATCCTCCGGAATGGTCGTAGTGCCCGTGTGATAAAACGTACGCATTCAGGCCGGTCAGCGGAATGCCTAAAGCAGCTGCGTTCTCAGCGAAGGCTTCGCTGCTGCCTGCGTCAAGTAAGATCTTTTTCCTGTCAGCTTCTATAAAAAAGCTGAGGCCGTGTTCACAGGTCAGGCTGCCGGCCGATGTGTTTTCAATGAGTACGGTTACTCGAAGATTCTGATTCATATTCTTCCTGCGTTATCAGTAGTTTTCTGCTCTTACTTCAAAGTAAGACTGCGGATGTCCGCATACCGGGCAGACTTCCGGTGCATTGGTGCCCAGCACCATATGGCCGCAGTTACGGCACTCCCAGAGTGTCACGCCGCTCTTTTCAAAGACTTCTTTCGCTTCTACATTGTGAAGCAGCTTGCGGTAGCGCTCTTCATGGGATTTTTCGATGGCTGCCACTCCGCGGAATTTTGCTGCGAGGTCATGGAATCCTTCCTCGTCCGCGTCTTTTGCCATCCGGTCATACATATCGGTCCACTCATAGTTCTCGCCTTCCGCAGCGTGAAGCAGGTTTTCAGCGGTATCGCCGATCTCGCCGAGTGCCTTAAACCAGAGCTCCGCATGCTCTTTTTCATTGGCAGCGGTCTTTAAAAACAGATCAGCGATCTGCTCGAAACCGGCCTTTTTCGCAACACTGGCAAAATAGGTGTATTTATTGCGCGCCTGAGATTCACCGGCGAAAGCCTCCCACAGGTTTTGCTCTGTCTTTGTGCCTGCGTACGGGTTCTTTGCGGGAGCAGCCGGAGCAGGAGCCTCAATCTGTTCAAATTTGCCGGCGGGAGCCTTGCAGATCGGGCAGACAAAATCGCCCGGAAGCGGACCTTCATGAATATAACCGCATACTGTACATTTCCATTTTTCCATTGCTATTTCCTCCGTTTCATTCATGTCGTTAAGGTTGATGTTGTTTAATAATTGTACTACAATATCCGAGCCGGTGCACGGATAATCTCAAATTGCTTCTAAAAACTTTTCAGCTTCTGCAGTGGCCGTGCCGGCACCCGTCGCCGCCTTCCTGGTGGTGACCGCCGCAGTTTCCGCCATGTCCGCCTTCGTGATGGCTGCATCTGATATCCGGTACATACGCCAGATTGCCGGCCAGCAATGCCTCCACGGCCGCGTCCGCATCACCGGTTACTCCGCCGTACAGCTGAATGCCGACAGCAGCCAGAGCTGCCTGCGCGCCGCCGCCGATGCCGCCGCAGATCAGGACATTTGCCTGCAGGGCATATAAGACCTCCGCGAGTGCGCCGTGGCCCTGCCCGTTGGTGCCGATTACTTCCGAGGAAACGATTTTTCCATCCTCCACATCGTAGACTTTAAACTGTTTTGTGTGACCAAAATGCTGATATATCTGGCCGTTTTCATAAGTGACTGCAATTCTCATGATGTTTTCTCTTTTTTCTTTCTGATAGGTCTGATAGATTTCCTGTTTGTTGCAATTATCCTTCCCGCAATAGCTGTTTTGCCCGTTGCAGAGCCGGTATTCTCCGCCTTCGATCTTCAGCGGCCGACCGTCTACGAGTGCGACCGACAGTTTTTTGCGGGCGGAGTCATAGATCTTTTGTACGGTGGTCCGGGCGACCTGCATCCTCCGGCAGCACTGCTCCTGAGAGAACCCTTCCTTGTCAATCAGGCGAATCGTCTCAAATTCATCCACGGTTATAATAACCGGGTCTTTTTCCTCCGCATCTTTTGTCGGAATAAATTCCAGCGTCTGCGGGAAGCGGCAGATCATTCTGCACTTGGTAGGTCTCGCCATGCGGTCACCTCTTTTTGTTATTTGTATGTTGAATCCTCTGAATATATATTACCCCCGTTTTCTGACATATGTCAATAATTAATGTTGGCATATGTCAGAAATAAAAACGACTTTTTATGCGTGTACAGAAAATTGTGTCAGGATAGATAAATTCACCGGTTCGATTCATAAGCCGACAATTGTTGAATTGCGCTAATTTGTGCTGAATTAAAGAAAAAGTTCGTGTAAAATAATGCTGTTTTAAAGACAAAACTCGTTGATTTTTACATGAATATATGTCATACTATAGTCAGTACCTTTAAGGAGGCGACTGTATGTATCGAAAAATTATGCGGTATTTAGAAGCATGGAAAGACAGCGAACACCGCAAACCTCTGATTTTGCAGGGGGCAAGGCAGGTCGGCAAGACGTATTCCATTCTGGAGTTTGGACGCACTCACTATGAGAATGTGGCATACTTTAATTTTGAAACGAATCCAAGGCTGAATAAAACTTTTGAGGAAAATATCAGTCCTGATTATCTGATACCGATTTTATCCCATATAGCAGGACAGACGATTGTCAGGGAAAAAACGCTGATCGTTTTTGATGAAGTGCAGCTTTGTGAAAGAGCTTTGACAAGCCTGAAATATTTTTGTGAGGATGCGCCTGATTACCATATCATTGTGGCAGGCAGTTTGCTCGGCGTTGCCGTGAACAGAGCGAGATTTTCTTTTCCCGTCGGCAAGGTGGATATGAAAACTCTCTATCCTATGGATATGGAGGAATTTATGTTAGCCTTTGGCGAAAATGCTCTTGTGGAGCAGATAAAGAGATGCTTCAAAACGAATACACCGCTGCCTGTTGCCCTGCATGATGCGGCAATGCAGCTTTATCGTCAATATTTAATTGTGGGAGGTATGCCGGAATGTGTCATGCAATTTGTGACTACAAAAGATTATATTCTTGTCCGCCATACGCAGGATACGATTCTTGCCAGTTATCTCAATGATATGAGTAAGTACAATAATCTTAATGAGATTAAGAAAACCAGGCTTGCCTATGACAACATAACCGTTCAGCTTTCTAAGAAAAATACCCGTTTCCAATATAAGCTGATTAAGAAAGGCGGCAGAGCTTCGGAGTTTGAAAATGCGATTGAATGGCTTTGCCTGTCCGGTATCGTATCACAGGTGTATAAGGTGGAGCAGATCAGGAAGCCTCTTGAAAATTACCGTGATATTGATGCTTTCAAAATCTATGTATCGGATTTGGGGCTGCTTTGTGCAAAGAAAGACTTAGCGGCAAACGATATTCTCTACATGGTGGACGAGATTAATGACTTTAAGGGCGGTATGGTTGAGAACTATGTTAATGTTCAGTTATCCATTAACGGCTATAATACTTACTATTGGATGTCCGAGCGGGGAGCGGAAATTGATTTTATCATTCAGCGTGATGGTCAGCTTATCCCTGTCGAAGTGAAGTCGGCTGATAATACCAGAGCAAAGAGTCTAAGGCTATATATGGAGACCTATAAACCTGCCTATGCCATTAAACTCTCTGCAAACAATTTTGGATTTGCGGACGGAAAAAAGACCGTTCCTCTCTATGCCGCATTTTGTATCTGAAAATGGTGCCCATCGCTTTTTGGTGGGCACATTTTTCAGATTTTCGCCGGAACGATGTCCACGACCGTATTGGCGGAAAGTAAGTTCAGGTTGTACCCGGGTTTTCGGGAGTATGAAAAAAAGTCTGTAAAAGTTTAAATGTTAGGTCTTCTATGA
>JAJPZY010000007.1 GCA_021204085.1 Clostridiales bacterium
AAATGAATAAGCCCAGACCCTGTATATCTTGGGTATAGGCTTATTATACGAGGAGTATGAAGGAAATGAAACAGAGAACAAAAAAATTACTGATATTGGCAATAGCAACATCATTATCACTTCTTGCGGGATGCGGTCAGTCTTCCGCTGACAGCAGCACGGTAGCCGCGGACAATGAGAATATTGAAGACAGCAGTGTTTCAACGGAGCCGGAGGAGGCAGAGGCGGAAGCAAGTTCAAATACCTCCGATGTAACAGTGAAGATTGGCACCATGGATCTGGTCAACGGCGATCTGATCGCGCGGTATGAAGATCTCTATGAACAGCTGCTTGGCGTAGACGTGGAAATTGTCAGCTTCGATTCCGGCAGTGACGTCAATACAGCTCTGGCATCCGGAAGTATTGATATTTCAGAACTGGGTTCCTCTCCGACAGCTTTGGGTATTTCCAACGGCCTGGAATATGAGGTGATATGGATCGGTGATGTCATCGGTTCGGCGGAGACGCTGGTAGCAACGGAAGAGTCCGGGGCAACCTCCGTGGAAGATCTGGCAGGGAAAACGGTTGCCACCCCGTTTGCATCAACGGCACATTACAGCCTGCTGAATGCGTTGGAACTGGCGGGGCTTTCTGAGACAGATGTTACGGTTTTGGATATGCAGCCGGATGATATCTATGCTGCATGGCTCCGCGGCGACATTGACGCGGCTTATGTATGGTATCCGGTTTTGAGCGAGCTTCAGGAGACCGGCGTCAATATCACGGATTCCGCCCAGCTGGCAGATCAGGGGATTATTACGGCAGATCTGGTGGTAGCCAGGACTGAATTTGCCGAACAGTACCCGGAAATCGTGGAAAATTACATCAAAGTGCAGATTCAGGCGAACGAAGTATTGTTAGATGATCCGGAGACCGCGGCGACAGAGATTGCCAGTGTTCTGGAAATCTCGGAAGAGGATGCGGCAGACCAGATTACACAATATGTTTATCTGAAAGGCGAGGAGCAGGCGGATTACCTGAATGATTACATCGCAGATGCCCTGAAGGCGACAGCAGATTTCCTGGTGGAGCAGCAGAGTATTACCAGCGCGCCGGATCTTGAGACATTTGTAAACAGTATTAATACCTCTTATCTGGAGACCGCTCTGGCGGAGTAAAGGAGCAAGTATATGGCAGATTACAGAGACCTGCAGGAACCCAGCGGCGAACTCGTCTCCGTGGAGCGGCTGCGCTACGAGGGGAAGGAGCCGGTCACCGAGGAAGAGCTGATTTCGATTCAGAATGTGGATCTGTATTATGAAGCAAAACAGGACCAGATTAAGGCGCTGGATGATATCACATTTAATATCTACAGGGGAGAATTCATCTGTGTCCTGGGACCGTCCGGCTGCGGCAAGAGTACGCTGCTGAAAATACTGGCCGGTTTCATCAAGCCTACGGACGGAACTGTTCGACTGGACGGAGAGCTGATCGACGGCATTGACAAAAACCGGGGCGTGGTCTTCCAGAATCCTCCGCTTTACGAGTGGTTTTCCGTGCGGAACAACGTGAACTTCGGCCCGAGAATGAGCAAGGTGCCGAAGGCTGAGTATGAAAAGCTCACCGATGAGTATCTGGAAAAAGTAGGGCTGACAGAGTTTGCGGACAAGAAAATATATGAACTTTCCGGAGGTATGCGGCAGAGGGTGTCCATCGCCAGGGCGCTGATCAACAATCCGGAAATCCTGCTTATGGATGAGCCGTTTGGCGCGCTAGATGCGCTGACGCGGGAGAATATGCAGAACCTTACCCGGAAGATCTGGTGGGACACGGGCAAAACGATTCTCTTTATCACACATGATGTAGAAGAGGCGCTGCTTCTGGGATCCCGGATCCTCGTGCTGAGCAAGCGGCCGGGCCGGTTGATTGAGGATATTCAGGTGACCTTCTCCCGTCAGATTATCGAGGAAGGCGTGGAAGACATTCAGTTTAGCGAGAAGTTTTATAAGTATCGTGAGAAGCTGCTGCGGCTGATCAATGAGCAGATTTAAGGAAATGCAGGGAGTGATATTTAATATCCAGCCGTATTCTCTCCATGACGGGCCGGGCATCCGTACGATTGTATTTCTGAAGGGATGCCCGTTGCGCTGCCCATGGTGTTCCAATCCGGAGTCGCAGTCCCCGTATCCGGAGGTGTATCTGGACGAAAAAAAGTGTATCCGGAGTGCAGGGTGCTGCCTGTGTGACGGCCTGTGCCGATACCATGCGCTTTCGAATGGCCGGCTGTATCATGCCAAATGTATCGGTTGCGGCGAGTGCCTGAAAATCTGTCCTTCCAAAGCGCTGGGGATTTACGGCCGGACAGCAGATACGGAGGAGATTCTGGACCGCATTGAGCGGGAGAGCGTTTTCTATGCCCACGGCGAGGGCGGTCTCACGCTTTCCGGCGGGGAACCGTTTTTCCAGAGTGAATTTGCGCTGGAACTTCTGCGGGAAGCGAAAAAACGGCGCATCCGTACAGCCGTGGAAACCTGCGGATTCTGTGAAACAGAGGTGCTGCGGGAGGCGGCAGGATATCTGGATTACATTTTGTATGACATTAAGAGCATGGATGCGAGAAGACACGCCTGTGTGATCGGGGCGGATAACCGCCTGATTCTTGATAATCTTGAGATGCTGTTTCGGGAGTTCCCGGACTTGCACAAGCATGTCCGCACACCGGTAATCCCCGGGTTTAACGATACAGAGGAAGATATCAGGGCAATCCGCGAATTCCTGAAAGGACGGCAAAATTATACATGGGAACAGCTGCCCTATCACCGCTTCGGGGAGGGAAAATACGAGTTGCTTGGGCGGAAAGCAGAGTGGATATGAAGGTGAAAAAATGGATTGGAACTATCAACAGCCGGTGAGGCTGATTTTCGGAAATGGCAGAGTGAGTGAAGTGCAGAGCCTTCTGGCCGGAAGCCGGCGGCCGCTGCTGGTTTGTGATTCTTCGGCCATGAAAAATAAGGCAGCCGACAGAATTCTGGCGATGCATGATCACATGGAAGTTTTTTCCGGGGTATCCCCCAACCCCGATGTGACGGAGGTGAACCGCTGCAGCACGATCGTACGTGAGAAAAAGATTGATCACATCATCGCATTGGGCGGAGGAAGCGTCATGGATCTCGCCAAGGCGGCGTCTGCGGCGGTGGAGCGGATTGAGGAGTACCACGGAACGGGAAAACCGATCCCGGAGATTACGATTCCGCTGACTGCGGTTCCGACGACTGCTGGAACAGGGAGTGAGGTCACCTGCGTTGCGGTGCTGACAAACCGCGCAAGCGGGAAAAAAGTCCCCATCAATTCGGATTATTTTTATCCGCAGACTGCCGTGATCGACCCGGAGCTGACGCTCACCCTTCCGCCTCAGGTTACGGCGTCCTGTGGAATTGATGTCCTCTGCCATGCGGTGGAAGGATACTGGAGCCGGGGACATCAGCCGATCTGCAGCGCATTGGCGGTGCATGCGATTCGGACGGTATTCCGATATTTGCCGACGGCATACCGGCAGCCGGAGAATCTTGCCGCGCGGGAGAAGATGGCGGAGGCTTCTGTTATCGCCGGACTGGCGTTTACTTTGCCGAAAACTACATCCTCCCACGCGTGTTCCTTCCCGTTGACCAGCCGCTATGGCATTCCCCATGGGGAAGCCTGCGGGCTGACATTGGATTATTTTATACGCTTGAACGCAGGAGAGAGCCGCACGCAGGAGCTGGCCAATCTGCTGGGATATGAAAGCGCCGGGGACTTTGCGGATGCGGTTCAGGCACTGAAACGGGAACTGCATCTGCGTACTGATCTGAAAGACCTGCGTCTGTCGGAGAAGGAAATTCGGGAGCTGGTGGAGGCAAGCCATCATCCGAATCTGGATAATAATCCGGTAAAAGTCAGTGACGGAGATCTGGAGCGGCTGTATCAAAATTTGTGTTAGCAATTTCGATACGGATGAACCCGCAAGGCAGGTGTGAATTGCACTTGCGGATGGAAGACTGTTACAGTTCTTCTGATCAGTGTCGACGGGAAGCGTGAATTGTGCAAGTGGATGGAGGACTGTAAAAAGTAACAGGAATAGAATGGTTTATGATGGAGATGAAAAAATGGCAGAACTGACAAGAGAACAGATTTTGGAGTATGACAGGAAGTATAATCAACACCCCTGGCTGACAGGCACGGTGAACGCAATCCCCGTGGAGCGCGCCGACGGTATTTATTTCTGGGATTATAACGGAAAGCGCTACTATGACATGTCATCCCAACTGGCCAATGTGAATCTGGGCTATGGGAACAAAGACATCATCGCGGCGGTGCAGAAGCAGGTGGAGGTTCTCCCTTATATCGCGCCGGCATTTGCCTCCGGGCCGCGGTCCGAGCTGGCAAAAATGCTGATTGATCTGGCACCTGATAATATGGGAAAAGTCCTTTTTACCTGCGGCGGTTCCGATGCGAACGAGGCGGCCATCTATGCGGCGCGGACATTTACGGGGAAGAATAAAATTCTGTCCCGGTATCGAAGTTATCACGGTTCTACACTGGGATCCGGCAATCTCTCCGGCGATCCCCGGAGGTTTGCCCTCGAGCGGCCGGCGGCCACCGGATTTCTGAAGTTTTATGACCCGTATGTATATCGCTCGAAAATACCGTTTCGGGATGATGCGGAGGCCTCGGCCCATTATCTGGAGCAGTTGGAGGAACAGATTCAGTATGAGGGACCGGATCAGATCGCGGCCATCGAGGTGGAGTCTGTTACGGGAGCCAACGGCGTGATCATACCGCCGGACGGATATCTCCAGGGGCTGCGGGCGCTCTGTGATAAGTATGGCATCCTGCTGATCTGTGATGAGGTCATGGCCGGATTCGGCCGGACCGGAACGATGTTTGCCTTTGAGCACTGGGGAATCAAACCGGATATTATTTCCTTTGCCAAGGGCGTCACCTGCGGGTATGTGCAGCTGGGCGGCATCATCATGAACCGGGAGATTGCGGATTATTTTAAGGATAAGACATTTCTCTATGGGTTGACCTATAGCGGGCACAGCCTGGCCTGCGCGGCCGGCGTTGCGGCGGTCAATTATTATCGGGAGCATCATATCCTTGAGCATGTAAATGAGGTCGGAAAAGTCTTCGGAGAACTCTTAGAAAGCATGAAAGAAAAACACCGGTCTGTCGGAGACGTCCGTTATATCGGGCTTTTCGGCGCGGTGGAACTGATGAAGGATCGGGAGAAAAAGATTCCGCTGGTTCCCTACGGTTATGATGAGAATGCGACAATGGCGCGGATCCAGACGCTTTTAAAAGAGCGCGGATTTTCCGCTTTTGGACGGGAAAATAATATAAATATTACACCGCCGCTGATCATTACGGAGGAAGAATTGCGAGAGGGTTTTGAGATACTGGATGAAGTCCTGACGATTGTGGATGAGACGTTTCTTTCCTGAAGTGCCTCTTGCTTTGGTGCATGAGATGACCCGTTATAGTCTGAGACTATAACGGGTTATTTTTTTTTGTATTAGACAGAATTATGTGAAAATGATAGCATTACCTACATAACATATATAAATACTATGAGTTAAAAACAATGAGCGAAATAGAATGAGAAGAGGTCATTTTGAATGATTCCTGTAAAAATCTCATGACTAAAATCGGCAAGGAGGCAATCTATGGCAGCATTCGCATTTTCTCCGCAGGAAGAACGCATCCGCGGACATTACAGGCCGGAAGAGAAACGAACCAGGCAGATCCTTGAGACGTTTGCGGGCACCCGCCCGAGTATTGATATTGAGAGGGGCAAATATTTTACGGAGTCTTTTCGGGAAACGGAAGGACAGCCGTTGATCCTGCGGTGGGCGAAGGCGTTGTACCGCTATGCAGAGCGGGCGACCGTCTACATTGATGACAAGCAGCTGATTGTCGGAAGAGCAGGACGGGAAGGGCGGTACGGGATCCTATATCCGGAGCTGGATGGCGACGGGCTGGATGAGGCAATCAAAAGCCTGCCGTCCCGGGAGACATCTCCGTTCGATATCACCGCGGAAGATGCGGAGTATGTGATTCATGAAATTGCGTCCTACTGGAAAGGGAAGACCTTTCATGAGGCTCTGGTAAGCGCATTGCCGGAGGAGACCAAACGGGTTACTTATAATGAAGATGAGGAGAATTCATCACGTTACATCGTAAATGAGACGGCATCCTTCCGCTCGTCCATCCAGTGGGTGCATGATTATGAGAAGCCTTTAAAAATCGGTTTTCTCGGTATCCGCCGTGAGGCGGAGGAAGCTCTGGAACAGCTAGATGAGTTTTCGGCGGTAGACAGTACGGAGAAGAAGCCGTTTTTGGAGGCGGTGATCCTGACAGCGGACGCCATCATTCTCTGGGCAAATCGACACGCGGACGAGGCGGAGAAAAAAGCGCGGTTTACGTCCGACCTGCAGCGCAAGGCGGAGCTCACGGAGATTGCCCGCATCTGCCGGAAAGTGCCGGCTTATCCGGCCGAAACATTTCATGAGGCTGTGCAGAGCCAGTGGTTTATCCAGCTGTTTTCCCGTATAGAGCAGAAGACGGGGACGGTGATTTCGAATGGGAGGATGGATCAGTATCTTTATCCGTATTATAAGGCGGATAAGGAAAAGGGGATTCTGGACGACGATAAGGCGGAGGAACTTCTGGAGTGTGTCTGGGTATCCATGGCGCAGTATATAGACCTTTACTTATCGAAGGCGGGCGGCAGTTTCAATGAAGGGTATGCCCATTGGGAAGCGGTGACCATCGGCGGCCAGACGAAAGACGGTGTCGACGCTACAAATGAGCTAACCTATTTGTTTCTTCGGTCCAAGCGGGAATTTCCGCTGAATTATCCTGATTTGGCGGCACGAATTCACACGCGGTCTCCGGAGCGTTATCTCTATGAGGTGGCGGAGACGATTAAGGACGGTTCCGGGTTCCCGAAGCTGATTAACGATGAGGAAGTGATTCCTTTGCTGCTGGCAAAAGGAGCGACATTTGAGGAGGCTTATGATTACTCCGTCTCCGGCTGCGCCGAGGTGCGGATGCCGAATCGGGATACCTACACTTCTCCCTGCGCCTATATTAATTTCGCGGCGGCGTTGGAGATGACGCTGTATAACGGAAAAATGCAGAAATACGGCGATGAGGTGATCGGGCTTGCAACAGGGGAGCCGGAGGAATTTGAGACATTTGACGAATTTCTGGAGGCATATTTAAAGCAGCAGAAGAATTTTATGAAGCACGCGTTCATCCAGCAGCATGAGATTATCCGGCTGCGCGGGGATTATTTCGGCTCGCCGCTGGGATCCATGCTCCATGAACTCTGCATGAAACAATGCAGGAATATTCACGATCCGAAGATCGAGGGCGGCATTGACCTGGGTTATTTTGAGTTTATCGGGTACGGTACGGTGATTGATTCTCTGGCCGCCATCAAAAAGGTAGTTTATGAAGATAAGCGTCTGACTCTGGCCAGAGTGAAAGAAGCTCTTATCAATAATTTTGAGGGATATGAGATTGAGCGGCAGATTTTAAAAAATGCTCCGGCTTACGGAAACGACGACGACTATGCGGATGAGATCGGCAAACGCCTCGACCGGGAACTCCTCGCTTTTACAAAGAAGTATTCCGAGGAACTGGGGGTTCATCTGGACTTGCGCTATGTGCCGTTTACCTCTAATGTGCCTTTCGGCAAAGTAGTTTCGGCGACGCCGAACGGAAGATATGCATGGACGCCGCTTTCCGACGGTTCTTCTGCATCTCAGGGTGCGGATAAAAACGGACCGACGGCGATCCTTTTGTCTAATTATGCGACGAAAAATTACGATTACCGCAATCGCGCGGCGCGCCTGCTGAATGTGAAGCTGAGTCCGCAGTGCGTCAAGGGCGAGGAAGGTACGAAAAAGCTGGTCGACTACATCAAGAGCTGGCGGGATTTAAAGCTCTGGCACATCCAGTTTAATATCATCAATCGGGAGACGCTCCTTGAGGCGCAAAAGCATCCGGAGAATTATGGGAATCTGCTGGTGCGCGTGGCGGGATACAGTGCTTACTTCTGTGAATTATCGAAAGATTTACAGAATGACATTATAGCGAGGACGGAACACGGAGAATTCTGAGAAAAATGAAAAAATTGGAGTGTGTGAATTTATTTCTGTAAATATATCAGATCTTCTATGATAAGTTGA
>JAJPZY010000128.1 GCA_021204085.1 Clostridiales bacterium
CCATAAAAAACAGTGACACATAAATGGGCAATCCGCTGACAACTTATGAAAGCAGATCAGCGACAGCTCATGAAATCAGCAACACTGAAGCTTGCGCTCTCCCACCAGTCTGGCCGCACCCAGAGGATAGTGATCCGGCAAAATTCTGCGGTCCACTTCGGGTTCCCAGTAAAATACGCCCAGTCCGCGGCCGTTCGGAACACTGCGGATGGCTTCCACACAATGCCGGATCGTCGTCAGCGATTCTTCTTCATCTGAATCTTCTCCGCCAACCTCTGCAATCAGAACAGGCTTGTCGTATTTCTTCTCATACATGCACAAGCAGCTGCACAGCAATTCAAAGTTGCTTTTGGACTGCACCCAGTATGGATAATAGGAAAAACCAATGATATCTGTCCTGCCGCCCTGCGATAAGAAATTATCCAGGAATGGAACGCACAGCTCCTCGCTCTGAATGCCCGCCATATGAGTGATCACCAGGCAATTCGGAAAAATCTCTTTCACCGCATCGTATCCGGCGTTTAAAAACCTGACCAGAGAAACCGGGGAATCTTTCAGGCTTCCCTTCGGCCACATCATCCCGTTATTGATCTCATTGCCTACCTGCACCCACTTAGGCTCGATGCCTGCCTCTTTAAAAAGGCGGAGGGATTCCACTGTATGCAGATAAACCTTCTGTGTAAGTGTATCATCGTCATCATCTTTCCACGCGTCCGGGATATCCTGAATCACGAGATCTGCAAAATGATCGCTGTAATGGAAGTCAAGCATGATATCCATATCAAGGTCACGGGCCCGAGCAGCGACTTTCGTCACACTTTCGGCATCGCAATAACCAAGCATACAGGTTTCATCTTCATGCTTCTGCCAGATTGCATCTTTCGGGGGATTTACAAAGATACGAAAACGCACGGCATTGGCTCCCATTTTTTTGCACGCCTCGATCGGGTCGATATCGTCTCCGCTGTCATCAACCCAGGAATATCCCATCTCTTCCAGCTGATTCACCCATCCCAGGTCAACGCCCAGCGCAATATTTTTATTCATCTTATTCCTCAACTTTTCTGTAACTTCGTTCAAACCATCCGTAACAATTTTACCCGGCTGATTTGAAAAACAAAACATTCTCTGCTTCCGTATATTAACGAATTTTATCCGGGAAGCCTACCTTCTTCTGCACCTTCCGCAGCGTCTTTGTTGCGTAATAATTTGCTTTCTCCGCATTCTCTTTGATAATGGAATCAATATAGGCTTTATCCTTTGTAAGTCTCGCCACCTCATCCTGCAGGGGTTTTAAGACCGCGATTACGGACTCTCCGACCGCAGTCTTTAACTCTCCGTATCCTTTGCCGGAAAACTCCGCAACTGCCTCATCCGGCGTTATCTCGGTGCAGGCGCAGTAAATATTCAGCAGATTCTTGATCCCTGGCTGCTCATCGCGGTAGCAGATGCAGGCTTCGGAATCTGTTACGGCGCGCTTGAATTTACGCATGATCGTATCCGGATCATCCATAAGGTAGATGCTCGCATTCGGATTCTCATCGGATTTCGACATCTTCTTCTCAGGATTCTGCAGACTGTTGATCTTCGCGCCGACCTTAGCAATATATGCTTCGGGAATCACAAACACATCTCCGTACAGCGCGTTAAAACGCTGGGCAATATCCCTCGTGATTTCCAGATGCTGCATCTGGTCGATTCCGACCGGAACCACCTCCGTCTGATAGAGAAGAATATCAGCTGCCATCAGCACCGGATAGGTAAATAAACCCGCATTGATATTATCCGCATGTTTTGCAGACTTATCTTTAAACTGCGTCATCCGGCTTAACTCACCCATATAGGTATAACAGTTTAAAATCCACGCAAGCTCTGCGTGCGCCGGGACATGGGACTGATAATAAATGCAATTCTTTTTCGGATCAATTCCGGCGGCAATAAAGATTGTCAGAAGCGATCTGGCATGTTTCCTCAGCTGTGCGGGATCCTGCCGGACCGTGATGGAGTGCATATTCGCCACGGCGTAAAAGCACTCATATTCATCACTGAGTGTCACCCAGTTTTTCATGGCGCCCAGATAATTCCCGAGTGTCAGGTTCCCTGTGGACTGCATGCCGCTGTATAAAACTTTTTTTCCGTCTATCATGATAGCCTCCCTGTAAGTTATGATTTCTTTTTATTTTTTAATACTTCCCGCCGGATATAATCTAGTGTATAATCCTCGCCCTTTTCGGCCAGCATGGTAAGCAATCGCTCCAGAAGCTCCCTCACCTCAGGATGAAGCACCTGGCGGGCTCTGCCCTTCATATAATAATCGAGTGCGCTGCGGTCCGTATAAGCTTCCTTTTGATAATTCTTCGATGCTGACATACGGTCAATAAACATTTCAACCACGTATTTATCCGGCATCCGCATGCCTTCCAGAGGGGTATCGCTGCCGGGGGAACCATAATCGATCCAATATTCCAGATGATGCTTATTCCTGCCCTTATGGTGCAGCCAGGCCGAAGTATACCCCTTATCCTTCCGCTCCGCGTTATTCGGGCTCATATTGCCGGAGTAATATTTTACTCCAACGAGAAACTCTGTCGGAGAATACTTTGAAAGATCATGCAGGATTCCCTGTTTATATAGTCCCACCCGAAAACAGGCCTTCATGACCAGCCACTTATGATGATTAATTGTTTTCAGATGTCCCCAGAAATTCACAAAATTTCCTCCGTCCATTCGGTGCAATAATTATCTTCGAAATTACCCGGCCATCAGACTCGCAAAGCTTTAATGAGCCATCGTATTGATCAACGCCAGGATCAGCAGATGCGCCGGATAAAATACATAGAACAGATATTTCACAATATTTGCCGCAATTCCGCAAATCTGTCCGCTGTAAATACCGATGCCTGTCTGAAATCCCCTTTTGTCATTATACATCAATAACGGAATTACCGCCAGCAGACTCCAGCATTCTATTCTGCCGAAAAAAAGAAAAGATATGACCCCCAGACCTGTGTATTTCCACACCGGACGATTGCGCATCTCATAAAACCACCAGATTAACAGAACACCTCCGCCGCTGTAATCCGTAGCAAGCAGATTGGCCGCCGCAAAAAATATCACCAACATCAGGATTTCAAACGGAAGCCCTCTCTTCCTGCGATGAATGATATCCAGCATGATTAATCCGAGCGATAGCGTAAAGAACACATTCTGAGAAGAAAATTCCAGGACACTGCCGTTAAATGCCAGATCAAACGGGATCTCCGAGATACAGGCGAAAATCAACATCCGGCATTCATATTTTCGTATATTTTTTGTGTGGAAAAGGCCCTCCACAAGAAGAAACACAAAAATCGGGAAAGCAATCCGGCCGATATAACGGAAGATTAAGTTCTGCGGAAACAGGACCGCCCCGATATGATCAATCAGCATCGTGATAATCGCGATCATCTTTAATTCAAGCCCATTGATACATGCAATGGGCTTGATTGTTTTATATTCTATATTCATATCATCAGCCAATCGCGAATGTAAGCTCCGCGATAACAGCCACTTTTCCGTCGACCGTTGCCTTTGCCTTGGCAATGCCGATCGGGCCTTTCTGCTTGATCATCTCGGTCTCCAGGATCAGGACATCGCCGGGAACTACTTTTTTCTTAAATTTCGCTGAATTGATGGATCCGAAGTAAGCGGTCTTCCCCTTAAACTGCTCGCAGCTTAAGACAGCAACCGCGCCAACCTGCGCTAATGCTTCTACAATCAGTACGCCGGGCATTACCGGCTCTCCCGGAAAATGGCCGCCAAAATAAGGTTCATTGTATGAAACACATTTCTTTCCGACTGCACGAACGCCGGGTTCTAACTCCTCGATCGTGTCAATCAGAAGCATCGGCTGACGATGAGGAATAATTTCCATAATTTCCTTTGTAGTTAAAACAGACATCATGACCTCCTGTAATCTATCCATGACTGCTGATATCCGTCAGGCTTTGTAAATACATGTTACAAAGCCTGAACGGAAACCTTATTCATGATACTTCTTAATCAAAATACTGGCGTTATGTCCGCCGAAAGCCAGAGAATTGGACATCGCGTATTCAATCTCCGCTTCCACCCCGTGACCCTGTACATAGTCAAGATCAAGCTCTTCGCCGGGAGTCTCAAGGCCTACGGTCTGATGAATGTAATTGTTATCCATCTGCAGAACCATTGCCACAAACTCTACCGCACCGGCACCGCCAAGCAAATGACCGATCATAGACTTTGTAGAGTTGATCTTCAGGTTATATGCATGATCTCCGAACGCGGATTTGATCGCACGGGTCTCAAAAAGATCATTGTGATGCGTGCTGGTACCGTGAGCATTGATATAAGAAACCTGCTCCGGCTTCACACCGGCATCTTCCATGGCAAACTGCATGGCGTGTGTCGCACCGGCGCCGTCCTCCGCGGGGGATGTGATGTGATAAGCATCACTGGTCGCGCCGTAACCAACGACCTCGGCAAGGATCTTGGCTCCGCGGGCTTTCGCATGCTCCAGTTCCTCCAGGATGACAATGCCTGCTCCGGCTCCGATCACAAAGCCGTCGCGGTCCTTATCAAACGGAATCGAGCACCGCTGCGGGTTATTGGTGGTCGACAATGCAGTCAATGAAGTGAATCCGGCCACACTGATCGGAGTAATCGCATCCTCAGTGCCTCCGGCTACCATCACATCACACTCTCCGTGCTGAATCGCGCGAAATGCCTCGCCGATATTATGCGTACCGGTTGCGCACGCGGTAGCGATGTTGATGCTCTTGCCCTTAATACCGAACTGAATGGTAATATTGCCGACAGCCATATTTGTGATCATCTGCGGTACCAGAAGAAGATGTACTCTGGAAGGTCCCTTATCTAAAAGCTTTTTATACTCTCTCTCAATCGACTGAAGAGAACCGACGCCCGAACCGACACAGCAGCCAACGCGGTAAGGATCTTCTTTTTTCATATCAATTCCGGACTGTTCAAAGGCTTCCCGTGTCGCCGCCACCGCATACTGCGCAAACGCTTCCATCCGTTTTGCATCCTTCCGATCCATATAATCGGTCGCTTTAAAACCCTTTACTTCCGCGGCCACCTTGACCTTATAATCGGTCGTGTCAAAAGCGGTAATCTCATTAAAACCGAGTTTCCCTTCTTTTAATCCGTTCCAGTATTCTTCTACGTTTAAACCGATGGGAGTGATCGCTCCCATACCGGTAACAACAACACGTCTCATATATTTGTCTCCTTAATTTTTTGACTTACTCTACTCAAAAAGTCGATTGTCAGGACAACACTTTTTTCGTTACATGGCCATTCCGCCGTCCACGCAGATCACATGGCCTGTGATATAGGACGCCATATCTGATGCAAGGAATGCCACGGCATTCGCGATATCCTGCGGCTGTCCCATCTTTCCAAGGGGAACCTGTGAAACCAGAGCTTCCTTTGCAGAATCCGGCATAGCCTTCGTCATATCCGTATCAATCACGCCGGGAGCCACCGCGTTTACACGGATGTTTCTGCTTGCAAGCTCGCGGGCCATGGATTTCGTCATGCCGATGATGCCGGCCTTGGATGCACAGTAATTCATCTGTCCTGCATTTCCGATCACACCGGATACAGAGGAAATGTTGATGATGGAACCGCCCCTCTGCTTTAACATCGGGCGTGCGATATGACGCATGGTATTGAAACTTCCCTTCAGGTTCGTATCAATGACATCGTCAAAAGCTTTCTCGGACATCCTCATCAGAAGATCGTCACGTGTAATTCCTGCATTGTTTACCAGAATATCAATACGGCCAAGCTTCTTAATCAGAGATTTGATCATCTCTTCTACAGCGGCAAAATCGTTCACCCAGCACTCATAAGCCTCTGCCTGTCCGCCCTCTGCCTCGATCGTCGCGATCACTTCATCAGCGACTTCCTTCGGCCCTATGTAGTTTACAACCACATATGCGCCTTCGCCTGCCAATGTAATCGCAATCTGTCTGCCGATTCCGGTACTTGCGCCGGTAACCAGAGCAATCTTATTCTCCAATAAATTTCCCATAATACCTCCTGCTTTTAGTCTGCAGCCGCCAGTGCTTCACACAATGCATCCAGATCAGCCATTGTGTCCACATGGTAAACCGGTACAGACTTGTCTATTTTCTTCATAAATCCGGTAAGGGATTTCTTCGGTCCGATTTCAATAAACACTTCCACACCGTCCGCAATCATACGCTCTATGCTCTGCTGCCAGCGCACGGATGAGGAAATCTGCCGTTTCAACAGATCTTTCACCTGTGTCTTATCAGAAACATAGTCCGCGGTAACGTTCGTGATGTAAGGCGTTGCAATATCGTGAATTTCTACATTCTCAAGCTCTTTTGCAAGCTTCTCGCCTGCTTCGGCAAGCATTGCGGAATGGAACGGTCCGCTCACATTTAAAGGCATGCAGCGCTTCGCTCCGGCTTCTTTCAGAGCTGCAGCAGCTCTCGCAACGGCGCCCTCCTCACCGGTAATAACGGTCTGACCGGGGCAGTTATAATTCGCAACGGATACAATACCCTCTGTCTCCTCACAGATCCGTTCGATCGTGGGATTATCCAGTCCGATGATCGCGGTCATCGCACCGCCGGTAGGAACCGCCTCCTGCATGTAAGCACCACGCTTTACAATCACACGGAAAGCATCCTCTAATGTCATCACTCCGGAAGCAACGAGCGCGGCATATTCGCCAAGGCTTAAGCCCGCGTTTACATCGGAGTGAATCCCCTTTTCCTCAACAGCACGCAGAATCGCAAGTTCATCCGCGAGCATTGCGATCTGCGTGTACTTAGTGATATTAATCTGGTCATTCTCCTCAAAAAGGAGAGCCTTCATATCAATTCCGTTTACTTTTTCGGCGAGATCGATGACTTCTTTTGCACAGGTAAAATTCTCATAAAAATCTTTTCCCATGCCAATGTACTGCGACCCCTGACCGGGAAAAATAAACGCTGTTTTTTTCATATTAAAAAATTCTCCTTACGATAGTCCATGACTTCGCAAATAATGTTCAATACTAAAATTACTCTTCTACACCGTGAGCCTTTAAGTAATCAATGATGGATCCGACAGTGGTCAGTGTCTCAAGCTCTTCTGTAGGGATCTCGATGTCATACTCCTCCTCAAGAGCCATAACCAGATCAAACAGATCCAGAGAATCCGCATCCAGATCCTCGTTGAAACGTGCATCCAGTGTGATTTTGTCCTCGTCGATCGACAGACGATCAGCGATCAGTTCTTTCATTTTCTCTAACATAGTGTGTCTCCTCATTCTTTTTTATTTATTTGTCAATTGCTTTGACATTCAAAGTATATAAGATTTCAAATAACCCGTCAATACCAACTTTTAAAAGATATTGAACAGGATTTTGGCTTTAAGATTCAGGCCTTTTTCGCCCGGATCGCGTCAGCGAGCGCAGGTACAACCTCAAACAGATCTCCTACAATCCCATAGTCAGCTACAGAAAAAATCGGGGCATCCGGGTCTTTATTGATCGCAATGATCGTATCGGAGCCGCTCATGCCTGCAAGGTGCTGGATGGCGCCGGAAATGCCGACAGCGACATAGATCTTCGGCGCAACGGTCTTGCCGGTCTGTCCAACCTGATGTGCATGGGGAATCCATCCCGCATCCACAGCGGCACGGGAAGCGCCGACGACGCCGCCCATAGCGTCAGCCAGATCACGGATCAGCGAAAAGTTCTCCGGATTTCCCAGGCCTCTTCCACCGGAAACGATGATATCGGCTTCCTCCAGGTGTACGGCTTCCGCTACTTCCTTCACACGCTCGATTAGATGAACCCGGACATCCGCAGGATCAATATGAATGTCCTCACGGATAATCTCGCCGGTGCGGGAATCGTCAGCCGCCGGCTTTTTAAATACGCCGGGACGAACTGTCGACATCTGCGGGCGGTGATCCGGGCAGGAAATCGTAGCCATCAGATTCCCGCCGAATGCGGGACGGGTAGAAGCAAGAAGTCCCTTTTCATCAATGTCAAGGCCGGTACAGTCCGCAGTCAGGCCCGTGTGCAAAGCACACGCCACACGCGGAGCCACATCGCGGCCATTGTTTGTCGCACCATAAAGAACGATAAACGGAGCATATTTCCGAACCAGCGTCTCCATCGCATAAGACTGGACGTCGGTATTGTAGACATCATACTCATCGCCTTCTACCAGAAGCGCCTGATCTGCGCCATAGGCGATCGCCTGCGCGGCAACTGCTTCGACATCTTTTCCGAGAATCACCGCTACAAGCTGTGAACCGAGCTTATCAGCCATCGCACGTCCGGGAGCAAGCAGTTCGTATCCGACATTCTTCGCAATTCCGTTTTCTGTTTCAATATATACCCAAAGATTTTTATTTTCCATTGCGTAACACCTCCTATCCTACAGTAGTCCGGCATCGGCAAGCAGCCCTGTCAGCTTCTCTGCCGCTTCCTTACCGTCGAGATTCTCGATCTTCATGCCGTTCTTCTCATGACGAGGTGTATAAGTCTTTAATACTCTTGTCGGAGAACCGTCCAATCCGCGTTCCGAAGGATCCACGACCACTTCCGCGCTTGTCAGTTCGCCGATTTCAGCTGTCCGTGCGAAACTCTTGGACTTAAAGCTGGGATACCGCAGATCATAATCCGTCTTGTTGATGGTAATGACACAACCGGAAGGAACCGCAAAGTAGTCATAACCGTCATCGCTCTCGCGCTTGCACTTTAAGGTGCCGTCATCCTGCAAGGCCACCTCAATCGCATAGGATACAAGGGGACGGTTCAGGTGCTGAGAAATCTCAGGACCGACCTGACCGGTATCGCCGTCGATCGCCTGCTTGCCGCAGAAAATCACATCGTATGGCTTTCCGTTCTTCTCCTCCAGATAGGTGATAGCCGTCGAGACAATCTTTGAGGTCGCCAGTGTATCCGAGCCGCCAAACACACGGTCTGTGATCAGCCATGCTTCGTCAGCACCGGCAGCCAGGCACTCACGGAGAGCCTCTTTTGCCTTCGGAATCCCCATCGTAATGACAGTAACCTTACCGCCTGTCTTATCCTTCAGACGCAGAGCGGTCTCCAAAGCATAAGTATCAAATGTGCTGATGATGGAGGGAACACCCTCACGGATCAGCGTATGTTTCACCGGATCAATCTTAATCTGTGTCGTATCAGGCACCTGCTTGATGCAGACAAGAAGATTCAGGCCTTTCGCATCATCTGCCGCTTCGGAAACCGAAACCGGTGTCACGGCCGGCGTCTTCATCGGCGCAGCTTCCTTTTTTGCGGGAGCTGCCGAAGGAGTGGATGTCTTCGATGATTTCGAAGATTTCACGTTATATTTTTTCTTCACCTGTCCGGCAATGACCGTGCGCTGAATCTGGTTGGTTCCCTCATAAATCTGAAGAATCTTCGCGTCGCGCATCAGCTTCTCCATAGGATACTCTCTCATGTATCCGTAGCCGCCCATTACCTGAACACCGTCAACCGCGCATTTCATAGCGGCATCTGTACCGGCTGTCTTTGCAATCGCCGCCTCCATCGTAAAAGGGAGACCTGCATCGATCAGCTCCGCCGTATGCAGATACATCTGACGGGCGGTCTGAACCTGAATCTCCATGTTGGCAAGCATCTCTTCCACCATCTGGAAGTTTGCCACGGGCTGGCCAAACTGTACGCGCTGCTTCGCGTATTTGGTGGCTTCCTCCACCGCACGCTGCGCGATACCGACACCGAAAGCGCCTACGCCCGGACGAGAATGATCCAGGGTATCCAGAATATATTTGAATCCGCGGTTCTTTCTGCCGATCAGATGATCCTTCGGCACGCGAACGTTGTCGAAGATCACCTCGCTGGTACAGCTTAACCGCATGCCCATCTTATCCTCTTCTTTTCCGATGGAAACACCGGGACGGTCACGCTCTACAATAAACGCGGACAGACCCATAACACCTGCGGATTTCTTTGTGGAAGCTAAGATGGTATAAATGCCGGCGATCGGGCCGTTAGAGATAAAGGACTTTGTACCGTTGATAATATAGTAATCTCCGTCCTCAACAGCGGAAGTCTTGACACTGCCGGCGTCAGAACCCGCATCGGGCTCGGTCAGACAGAAGGCAGCATACTTTTTCTTGATGATAGTATCAAACCACAGCTTTTTCTGAGCATCATTCCCCGCGACAAGAACCGGGTAAGAGGCTAATGAGTTGGCAATCAGAGTGGTGGCAATTCCGAGGTCGCCGCGGGCAATCTCCTCCGCAATGGCAACCATCTGCACATTGGTAAGGCCCGGTCCGCCGTATTCAGCAGGAATACACAGCTGGTTCAGTCCCATACCACAAGCCATGTCCAACAGCTTTTCCGGAAATTCGTTGTTCCGCTCATAATCCCCTGCGGTCGGGATTATTTCTTTGTCCACGAACTCCCGAACCATAGCAAGCAGTTCCTGGGTCTCATTATCGAAGATCATAATGGAAAAAACTCCTTTTCTGTAAAGTAAAAGAAGTGGGGATAAGGCGTAATACCAAATCGCCCGCTTCTAATCTAGGCAGTATAATAACATATTAAAATCTCATTGGCAATGACTTTTTGTAAATGCATTTCCCGCGTTTTATGTTTGACTTTTCCCGGCTTCTTTCCTATACTTTGTACATAAATAAACAGAAGTTTCATATCCCTACAATGACTTCTTTCATGAAGCAATCCCGGATATGAAAACGCAGCAGGAGGTTTGGCCATGAGTAAAAAACATAATCACAAAGAAAACGATGATATCCTTGACCCGCAGGAAATGTTTCTGACTGTCGAACTGGACGGCGGAAAGGAGGAGACCTTTCAGATCCTGAAAATCTTCGAAGCAGGCAGGCAGGATTATATCGCCGTCTGCCCTACCGATAACTCCGAAGACGTCTATTTTTATCGTTACTTTGAAGATAAGGAAGGCAACCCGTCCATTGACAACATTGAGAGCGATGAGGAGTTCGAAATCGTTATTGACGCTTTCGACCAGATGCTTGACGACGAGGAGTTCGATCAGATGTAGAGATCTCATCGAGAAACCGCGACGGCGCCATCTCTTTATTATGATTCTGTCCGGAGTGCAGCAGGTACAGACGGTTTTTTGCACGGGTCATACCAACGTAAAACATCCGCCGCTCCTCTTCCACCTCCTGATCCAGCACCGCCTTTTTATAAGGAACAATCTGTTCATTGACGTCCACAAGAAAGACGGTGTCAAACTCCAGTCCTTTGGAGGCGTGAAGCGTGGCGAGGTGTACGGCTGCCTCCGGCGTTTTTTTTCGGTCAAACTGCTCTTTCCATTCTTGCTTTACCTGCTCCATATGCGCAAACCATTCCGCATAGGTGCTGTATTCTCTGGCCGACTCCTGAACTTCATCCAGAATGTCAAAGAGATCCTCTTTCGGGATTTTTCGAAAAGCGGCAAAATCCGTCAGATACTCTTCATACGCGATTCCCTTTCGAATATAATTTACGGCAGAATAAGGACGCATCCTTGCGAGTACCTTTAAATCCATCTCCAGCTTTTCCAGCCGCTGCACCATCCAGCTTTGTTTTTTGTAATAGTCCTCCCAGACGTCAAAGGCAACCTCCTCATAGGGCAGGCTTTCCCTTGAGAGGTATCGTTTCGGACGATTCATGATTTTTAAAAACGACGCGCGTGACCGGTCTCCCATGGCCAGTTGAATGTATGTCACGATATCTTTCACGATCCAGTGCTCATAGACGTTCGGAATATGCTCTCGCGATACAAACGGCAGATTGCAGTCAAAAAGCTGCTGGATCAGAAGTCCCGGCTGCGAATTCGTCCGAAAAAGTACCGCCATCTCATCATAGGGAATTCCCTCTTCCTTCCGCAGCCGCATGATCTCCCGGATCACATAAGAATTCTGCTCCCGCTGATTTTTAAAACGCAGCGTTACCGGCGGCGCACCTGTTGTCGCATTGGCACAGATATCCTTCTCAAACCGCATTTTATTATTGGCGATCAGGTTCCCCGCCGCTTTTACGATCCCGGCTCCGGAGCGATAATTGGTCGCAAGGAGGATTCGCCTCGCACTCGGATAATCCTTCTCAAAATTCAGCATGATTTCCGGTCTCGCGCCGCGGAACCGATAGATGGACTGGTCGTCATCACCGACGATAAAAAGATTATTTTCCGGAAGCGCCAGCATCTGAATGATCTCATACTGAATGCGATTGATATCCTGAAACTCGTCAATGAGAATATACTGAAACTTCCGCTGCCAGGATTGTAAAATATCCTCCCGCTGTTTCAAAAGTTCTTTCGTGTAGACCAGCATATCGTCAAAATCAATCAGACGGTTTTGCATCAGGAATTCCTGATATGCCTCATAAATTTTCCGGAAAACCGCCTCCCCGCAATTGGTCGAATAATAGTTGGCGATCTCCACGCCTGTGTTTTTGACCAGGCTGATTTCCCCGAGAATGTTCTGAATAAAGTCTGCCTCGTCGTCATACTCCAGCCGCAGGCGGTGGATATATTCCCGGATAAACTGCACACGCTGCTCTTCTTTCGCGATATTATTTGCGGTGTATCCATAGGCGCACTTTAAAATATGAAAATACACAGCATGAAAAGTGCCGAAGGTAACCGGCACCTGACGTCCGTCCATCAACCGAAAAAACCGTTCCCGCATCTCCGCCGCGGCTGCACGGGAAAATGTGATGACAAGGATATTCTCCGGGCGGACCGCATGATGTGTGATCAGATATTGGATCCGTCCGGTGATCACGGTGGTCTTTCCGGAACCCGGACCCGCCAGGATGATGGCCGGCCCATCTTTATGTTGAATGGCTTTTTCCTGTGACTGATCAACCCGCATAAATTCTACTTATCCCCTCCGATAATACTATTACAACAACAGGATAACCTACTTGTTCTGATGTGACCTGATTTATATTAGCACAAACAGATATGAAAAGAAAGGATACTTCGGAACCCGCCCGCCGATTTTTGCATATATTACAGTAAATCCAGAAGAAAGGATAACTGCATTGGCTTGCAACACAGGAAATTATCGAAACATGCAGAAAAATGACGGGATGTACTTTTCCACCGAACGTATGCCCATCGCAATGGCTTATGTGCCGTGGCAGCACTTTGGCCGCACCTATGACCTTGACCATGCGCTTTCCGTCGGGACGATTTTTCCCGATTTAGATAAACCATTTACCGGAAGAGGAGGAAATTGCTGATGAGTATGAACTGCAGCTGTAACTGTGCTGAGAAAAGGAAACTGCTTCAGGCAGTCAACCAGTATGGGTTTGCGTTAAGCGATATCACACTGTATCTGGACACCCATCCGAAAGATCAGGATGCGCTGGATTACTATTATCACATGAATCACATGTATAAAAAAGCATCTGCCGAATATGAAAGCAAATACGGACCCCTGACCCAGTTCACCGGCGAGGATGAACCGATCTGGAAATGGGTCGTGGGAAAATGGCCCTGGGAAAGGGGGTATTTCTAATCTATGTGGAATTATGAAAAAAGGCTGCAATACCCGGTAAATATCACCAACACCAATCCCGAAATCGCAAAAGTCATCATCTCCCAGTTCGGCGGCCCGGACGGAGAAATGTCCGCCTCCATGCGCTATCTCTCCCAGAGATACTCCATGCCATACAGTGAAGTCGCCGGCCTGCTCACGGACATCGGTACCGAAGAACTGGCTCATATGGAGATGATCTGCGCCATTGTCAAACAGCTCACCCAGGATCTGACTCCGGAGGAAATCATAAAGAGCGGATTCGACACCTATTATGTAGATCACACGCTGGGACTGTGGCCGGCCGCCGCGGCGGGTATCCCGCAGAATGCCTGCGAGTACCAATCCAAGGGCGACGCGATCACCGATCTTTTCGAAGATATGGCGGCGGAACAAAAGGCGCGAACCACCTATGACAACATCCTGCGCCTGGTAAAAGATCCGGAAGTCTGTGATCCGATCCGCTTCTTAAGGGAACGTGAGGTTGTGCATTTCCAGCGGTTCGGCGAAGGACTTCGTCTGGTGACCGAAAGACTGAACGAGAAAAACTTCTATGCGTTTAACCCTGAATTCGACATTGTGCCGGCCGGGAAGAGTTGCTGTAAAGAAGCATAAAGATGCGCTGATACACGGCAGAAATAAAAAGCAAATATTGATCAAAGGTCATAAATCAACAGGGCTGCAGGAATGCAGCCCCGTTTGAATATTTATTTTATGTTTCGATATCCATACCCGGATGATCACCATTTCGAGAACAGTTTTTGTATCATCCTCTGCAGCGTGATCACGATCTTCTGAATGTATGAGGTAATGCTGCTGGAAGGCCGGTCAGGGGTAAGCGCCGGGATTGTCTCCTGCGCAACGATCACTTCCCCGCAGACAGAGCAATGAGAACCTTCCGTCAGGCCGGGTGAAGTATAGGTCGGGTCTACAGCCGGGTCGATGACAACCGAATGTCCGGTTGCTTCGATTATCTCCGTATACGTATGTCCGCATACGCTGCAGGTGTAAGTATTTTCCCCATCATCCGTGCATGTCGCATCCACGGATGAGGTCAGCTCATAGGTGCATGCCTCTGAGTCCGAAAGCTGCGTCTCGCAGTCTGCACAAGCCACGGAATGTGTGCCATTCTCGTTGCTTATTGCTATAGGACTTGCGTGCTGATGCAGGTACATGTTATCGACACTTCCCCAACCGCCGCTTAACATATCTAACTGGATAACAAACGCTACGTCAGTGTCTGCATCAAGGCAGAAGGTCACGCATGCATCCGACCAATAAGCTGTATCCGCAAACCAACCATTTAGGATAGTCGTATCTCCTGCTGCAATAGTATTTCCGTCAGCATCCTGGATCAGCAGTGTGACTCCATCGCCTTCTGCGCCCATCCCTTTTAATTCCAGGGTATAATAGCCGGCCTCAAGAGTCCCGTAATTATAGGAGATCGTACTTGTGATCGTCTCATCGCCGCCGTTCCACCAGTGGGCAGCGTAGTTTCCGTCATATACGTTTTCCGTGGACGGAAGGGTGATGCCGTCGCCGGATATCACAAAGCCGTCGTCAGTCTCAAATCCTGCGACATCACTGTCGGTAATCAGGTTTGCCTCTTTTACAATCACCGTACAAGTCACTGCCACTTCCGTGGTTCCATCCGTGCACTCCTGGCTAAGCGCCGCGGTACCGTTCACCGTGTATGTGATTGCCTTGCCAAGGTTGACTGCCGCTGCATCATCAGCATTCCATGTAACAGATTCGTATACTGTGCCGATGCTGCTCTTGCTGTAAACAACGCCTACCGTATCCGGGAGATCCAGTTCGGCCTCATCCGACATCACATACGTAAGTACCGGGTTATTCACGCTGCTGACATACAGAGTGTTTGTATAGGAGCCCGTCTTTACGTAGTTATAAACATTCAAGGATGCAAGAGGTTTCCCGTCAGCACCGAACAGAGCCTGATTATCCCACTCACTTCCGCCGTAATCTTCGCTGTAAGGATCATAGGAAGATGCATAGCTGCTCGCCCATCCAGATCCATAGGTTTCCCAGATCTCCTGGTTTGCGGCAATCTGCGCCGTAAGTTCGTCTCCTTCCAGACCGGTGATATCGCCCACTGTAATCCATGCCGGTTCCCAATAGTATACTCCTAAGCCGCCGGCTTCACTCACTGCTGCGATCACATCGCGGATTGCATTGGCCTGCCCCTGGACAGAAGCCTCATAGATTTCATCCGACCCAAGGTCTGTGTCGCCAACCACACTGTTGCCCTGGCCGTCCGTATCCTGATCTGTATAAACATAGCTTGTTTCAGCCACAAGTACCTGTTTGCCATAATCTTCGATAATAGATGTCATCTGGTCGATCAGGTTTTCATATGTCCCATGCCAGAATGCGTAGTAAGAAGTTGCCAGCACATCATAATCTACATTATGAGATTCAAGATTACCCGCCCAATAGGTCATTTCCTGGTTATTCGGGTTTGCAACATGGATAGCAACTTTTACGGCTGCCTCGTCATAATAAACACTGGCAGAGAATTCACGTACTGCTTTGCTTCCTGCGGAAAACAGTGTGCACATATCTTCAATGTTGCTGTAGGATACGCCAGCAATGGCATTGCTGGTCTCATTGCCTACCTGTACCATGGAAATGGTCACGCCTGTTTCAGCAATTGTATTTAAACTTTTAAGCGTAAATTCATATAAAGCCTGCGCTTTTTCATCGGTCGTATAATCTTCCCATGCTTTCGGAGCAAGCTGCCGGTTCGGGTCTGCCCAGAAGTCAGAGTAGTGGAAATCCACCAGCATATCCAATCCCGCTGCATAGCAGGCTTCAGCGATTGTTACCGCATTATCCACATCGCAGTTCCCTGCACCATATCCGTTCCCTTCCTCATCATACGGGTCATTCCAGACACGGACACGAATTGAGGTAACGCCGCAGTCATCCGCAAGGAACTTACAGAAATCCGTTATCGTTTCCAGCTCATTCCCGTTAAAGTCATAATATTTCACGCCGCTGGCATATTCTGCGACAATAGTGGAAATATCCATGCCCATAATGAAATCTTCAGAAAGGCCGGATACTTTCCGGACTTCGATTTCGGACTCTTCCGGTATGACTACTTCCGTATATACAGTTATGGCGTTGCCGCCATCGTCTGTAACATCCGTATAGTCAGAGTTCTGAAGCTGTGCAACAATACAGTAACTTCCAGATGACGGGAAGGTAACAGTGGCACTCAAAGAGCGGCCGCTGTTCTCATCATAATCGGAATATGTGGCATCACTGTTCCAACCTTCATGGTCGTTCCAGGAGTCTGTCCACCACCAGAGATACAGGTCAGCCTCTTCTAAATCTGAGATTTCTTCCCCGTTGTAAGTAAGTGTAGCAGTGAATTCGACACTCCCGCCAGGCTCCAGGCTGTCCGTATCCATGGATACAGTCATTTTGTATCCAACATCCGAAGAAGTGTCTTCACTAACCGTAAACAGTGTATATATAGTAGTTGAATCAGAAATATTATCATATGATGAGTCCTGAAGCTGTGCAACGATGCAATACTCGCCTTCTGTCGGTAGTGTAACTGTTGCAGTAAGCGAATGTCCGCTGTTATCATCATAATCAGAATATGTTGCATCGTTGTTCCAACCATCATGGTCGTTCCAGGAGTCTGTCCACCACCACAAATACAGCCCTGCCGCTTCCAGATCTGAAACTGCTTCTCCATTGTAAGTCAATGTTGCTGTCAGTTTCACGCTGTCACCCGGATGAAGGTTGTTCACATCTACAGAGTCATCGGCAGCAACTGCCTCCACTGACAATACATACCCTGTATCCGTGTCCGCATCGTCCGCACGCGCCATGGATGGCATCATCGCGAAAACGAGCGCGAATACCATCAGAAACGTCAGGCATCTATTTAATAATGTTTTCCCCTTCTTCATTCCTTCTCCTTTCTGCTTTTCGCAACAAAATGTTCACAATAATTTTACAACTCGCCCCGCTCCCTTGTCAATTTTATCCAGTATTCAGGCATATTTTGCAAAAAAACTGATTGTTTTTTACAAAATTATAAAAAGGAAAAACGGCTATGCGAAAATGATTGGAGGATGCATTTTTCCATCTGTAAAACCGGAACTCAATTCCAGCTTGTCCTATATAGCAGAATGCTTCTTGGGTAAATAAAAAGGAAGGGCTGCGGAAATACACCGCAACCCTTGGTCTTGCAGCAGGCACTTTCATTATGCCTGTTTGATTTTACTTTGATATCTTTACTTTTTTCTTGCTGTTCCATGCAGAATAATATTTTGTGCCATCCACAATCTTATAAGCACGGACACGGACATAATACGTCTTTCCTTTCTTCAGGCTGGAGATTGTCTTGCTGACAGTTTTGTAGCTTTTTACCGTAACAGTCTTGCTGTCAGAAAAATCGCTTGATGTGGAGTACTGGATCTGATATCCTGTTGCTTTGCTGTTTTTACTCCACTTAACAGCCATCTTCTTTGAACTGCTGTTCTTTAAACTGGAAATGGACGGAGCGGTCAGACGGACGGTTGTCTTGCTTGTATAGCTGCCTTTCGTACTGCCGCTATACGGCCGAACAGCGTAAATATAAGTTTTGCCATTCTTGCTCTTTACAGAGGTATCGGAATAACTAACCGTTGAACCGCTGGTGATCGTTGCGATCTTCTTAAAAGAACCGCCGCTGGTCTTCCGGTACAAGTAATAGCCTTTGGCACCGGATACTTTGCTCCATTTCACGGTGATGCCTTTGGAGGTATTTATAAGGCTGCTGATTTTGCCTGCCTTTAAATATTTGATGCTAAGGCCGGTGCTGTCGTAACTACTGGTATTGGATGTTCCCTCAGCATTGATGCAACGTACTGTATAATAATAAGTCGTCCCGCTCTTTGCAGTTGTGTCTGTGTAGCTGGTTGATTTTGTATCACCAAGCTTTTTCCATGAACCGCTGGAGGTTTTACGATAAACCCGGTATTTCTCAGCGCCAGTTACAGATTCCCAGGAAACCTTTACGCCTTTCGTTATATTGGAAATGCCGGAAAGTTCCGGAATCTTACATTTCACCTTGATCGTCAGTGTAGTCTTTGCGCCGTTATAATTATCTGTGCCCGCAGCCATAACCGTGATCGTCACTGTACCGGCAGATACACCTGTCACAAGGCCTGAGCTGCTGACTTTCGCGATGGAAGTATCGCTGGACTTGTAGCTTATGCTGCCCTGGCCCGAAGCGGTGATCTGTGCCGTATCGCCTGCAAAAATACTTGAGGAGGCTGTAGCAGCTGTGACTGTCTGGTCAGCTTTACTGATCGTAAAAGGCATATCTACGGATCCATTATAACTGCTAATACCGGTGATGGTAGCAGTCGCTGTGCCGGCATTTATATTATTGTAATAAGCGACCTCATAATCTGTTCCCATTGTCAAGGTGTTTCCGTTCGTATTTTTTACGATAACAGCAGGTTTCTTTTCTTCCCCGTCATAAATATAGTCTGTTGTCTGTAATATGATCTCGCATTCAGAAATGACAAAAATTTCTTCCCCGCAGATGACGCAGACTCCGTTTTCAACTGTATGTCCGGTTGCCGGGATTGTCTGGACTTCAGTTATCATATTAGCTGCTTCGCTATCACTAAACATTTTTCCACAATCATCACACGTCCAGTATTCTTCGTAGCCGTCTGTTATGCAGGTGGCATCTGCAGCCGGGTGATACGTAAGGCTTTTGTGTTCACAATCTGCTTCGATAGTTACAGAAACAACAGTCAGACTATATATATCGTCTACATTAGCGCTCAGCAGGATGTCGGCCCGTATTTTGTTATAGTCTGTTTTTAATGCGGTAATTGTAAGTGTATCGACATCCATACTCACTGCATTAATTTCATCAAGCTCACTGCTACCATCTATAATATATCGACCTTCGTCCACCAGATAATAATCATCAATGATTAAACTGAAGGTAATTTCATCAGATGAAACACTCTTTCCTTCAGGGTATTCTAACGAATAGTAAGCTACACTAGGATCTAGGGTTATGCTTTCTCCGGGAGCCAACGAAAAGCTGTCCTCGGCAAGCGTAATTTCACAATACTCTGAGCAGATTGACAAGGAAATGAATTTCTCATCGGCCTTGTTTCCTTCCTCATCATACACCGCTACTGAAATTTCTATATTTTCGTCAACAACATCATCAGTAGAAACTGCTGTCACTGTACATGTATTGCCTGAAGGGGTAAGAGTGACAACATTTTCCGCGTCAGAGGATCCGAGGGACCATTCATAGGTTATATTTCCATCGTACTCTGTTTCGCTATAATCTTCAGCAGATTCCGTGCAAAGCATATAAGCAGCAGATATGATTGCACTTTGCCCGGGTAAAAGTGTTCCCTTATTACAGGAAGCAGTCAGATAATAACTTTCTATAACATCGCATACGCTCAAAATAAATGAGTATTCACCGCTGTTTTCATTGTCACCATCAGCTGAGTCGTAAAATAATGTTACAGTAACATTCCCTTCAGCGGTAGGAGTAAAAACATAATACCCATCTACCAGCTGAACATCAAGGGATTCCCCGTTTTCTGTCACAGCAGTAACCGCAGTTACAGGAATGTCTATATTTGAATATATTGCGTCACCGTCCTCGTCGTAAGATTTAATCTCACAATCAATGCTATCATCTTTCGCAATACTGTATTCATTATTTGTGAGCCATTCCTCATTTTCCTGTGAGTAATAATAAGTATATTCGGAAGGTCTGTTTATGATTACATGTATAAATGTTTCCGAGGCTTCAATTTCATTGCCATCAATTTCCGCCGTAATCAGATAATCAGCATTAAAATATGAAACATCTGAAGGAAAATCGATTGCCTCAATGTGAAGCCCATCTGTCTGTATTAAATCTTCCGCTTCAAGAGAAGGATCTTCCTCAGAATACCAGGAATATGAACAACCAGTATTTCTTAAGTAATATGTTACCCCAGATGTAATTGAACTGGTTCCATCCAACGTGTGATAAAGAAGTTCAACATTAACATCGGTGGATTCCCCTACATTTAAAGAATATTCCTTTGGCGATGCAGCAAATTCATAATATTCTGTACAAACAGAGATTTTTTGATACTCTGTATCATCTGTACATAACAGTGTTCCATCAGCGTCAAATACTTCTACTTCTGCCCACACCGGCGATGGATCCACATTAAGAGAATCTTTCGCTGTCACAGTAACTGATGAGCCATTAACAGTGGTTGAAGCAAGGGCTTCATTCTCGTCATGTATCGTCCATTGATAGGTGACATCTCCCTCATATTCGCCTGTAGTTCTTTCACCGTCTGTGTACATTGTATTATATTCTACAGTAGCATCAAATGTTGTTGCCTCGCCCGGAAGGATATAGGAATTATCCCATTCAATATTTACAGAATATTCTGTAAGCTCATCAACAGCATTGAACGTAAAGGAATAAACACCATTATAAACCGTGTCTTCTACATCAGGGGATGGCGTGTAATAAAATGTAACTGTTAATTCACCAGTCTCCCATGGGATAATCAAATATCCGTCATCATCTTCTTCAAAGTCATAATCTGCTGACCCGGAAATAGAGATATCGTCAATCTCGCAATATCCTTCAGTAGAATAACAGTCTTCTGGGTCATCATAATAATATTCTGCATAATAGTAAATAGCTCCTTCTCCGGAAAAACGATAGGATGCACCCACCAATATATTCCTGTCTGTATATATACATTCATAGTATGAATAATACACTGTTTTCTCGGCCTCTAATGTATCCACTTGGTCAGATAATCCGCCGGTTTCTCCTTCCGATTCCTTTCCTTCAGAAGATACTGTCGCTTCATACACAGTTTCGTTTTCATCCTCTTCCATAGATTTTTCTAATGTCATCTCTGCATTGGATACTTCTTCCGCTTTCATACCATTGGTTTCAGCCATTGAAGTAACTGTCGGCGTAACAACCATTGCAAAGGCAAGCAATAAAGCAACGGTTTTCTTCCATTTTTGCATTTTCATAACTGCAAAACCTCCTTTTTTTACGGGAAATATATTAAAGTTTAACGCTTACATGATACCAAAATGCAGGAAGCATAAAAACAGAACCGACGAAAATGGCACATTATCTGACGAAATTGGCCATTAAAACAGCGCAGCGTTAGAAAAATAAATTATTGAAGCAACGCTTGCCGGTTTCGGTAAATTGTGATATTAAACCGGTTCACTATTTTTTGAAAAGAAAAGAAAGAGGCAAAGCCCTTTCCACTGACTCTCCATTGTTCTTTTAATTTCTTCCTTTCTTTATTAATCCTGAAAACGAAAGGAAAAGGGGCTGAAAACAGCCCCTTAAAACATTTCTTTCACACATATAATAATGTTATTGCATCTTTCCCTTATTAGAGTTTCTTTACGGTGATCTTGCTTCCCGCGCCTTTTGCCTTGAAGATCTTTTTATAAGCTGAGACTTTCGCAGACGGTACTTTGAATGTGCAGGTGCTCTTGATTCCTTTGAAAGCGTTTGCTTCCACATTAGAGGATGTCAGCTTCGAAGTCTTAAACGTGACAGAAGCCAGCTTGGAGTCACCATAGAACGCCTTCTCACCAATGCCTGCAAGTTTCGTGGACTTGCTCACAAATGTCGCCAGCTTCGTGCAGTTCGCGAAAGCTTTGTCCCCAATGCTGGTAAGTGCTGTGGATGTAAGGTTTACATATGTAAGGGCCTTGCAGCCGTAGAAAGCGCTTTCACCAATGGTCTTCACTTTCGCCAGTGTCACCTTTGAAGAGGTGCTTCCGATCTGGGTCAATTTTGTGCACTTATAGAATGCTTTGCTACCGATCTTTGTGACCTTCGTCATGCCGGATACTTTCGTCAGCTTCGAATCACCGTAGAAAGCTTTGGCACCCACAGAAGTGACCGCTTCACAGCCAGTAACTGTTTTCAATGCCGTGCAGTTTGCAAACGCTGCTTCTCCAAGGGTTTCCACACCAGAAGCCACCTTGAAAGTTGTAAGGGCTGTGCAGCCATAGAAGGCTTTGTCGGAGATCATTGTTAAGGAAGTGGATGTGAGGCTCACCTTTTCGATGGCTTTGCATCCATAGAAAGCACTGCTGCCAAGGTTCATTACCTTTGCCAGTTTTATCGTACCGCTGGTGCTGCCGATGGTAGCCAGTTTCGTGCATTTGCAAAATGCTTTGGTTCCGATATATGTGACTTTTGTCATGCCGGATACCTTTGTAAGCTTCTTGTCCCCGTAAAATGCATATTCACTTACTATAGTGACTGCAGAACAGCCAGTGACGCTCTTTAAAGAAGTGCAGTTCTTAAATGCATTCGCACCGATTCTAGTTACGCTGGATGGGATCTTTACGGTGCTAAGATTTTCACAGCCTTCAAACGCATAATTACCGATAGAAGTGACTTCATCGCCAATCGTTATAGAAGTGATCGCGGACTGGAAATCGTCCCAAGGGACATCCGAAGCACTGCTCCATTCTTTCATTTCACCGCTACCGGAAATTGTCAGTGTATAAGTTCCCAATTCTTCTCCTTCTTCCAATTTCCAAGGCATATAGTTCCCGTCCCCGCAGAATCCGCTAGCTGAATCACCAATATCACCTAGTCCGGTACTGTTGTAATGGATGATGGCATAAATCAGCGGATTATTATTACCTTCGATATTTATGGCGTTCCAATCAGACTCAGAACCCCTATAGTAAACGTTGGTCAGACTATAACAGCAGTTAAAAGCTTCATAAGCGATGGAGGTAACGCCACTGCCAATCGTCACGTTGGTCAGATTAGTGCAACTAATGAAGGCTCGTTCACTTATGATGGTAACGCTGTTCGGGATCGTTATGCTGGTCAGGCCATCGCAGCCAGAAAACGCCGCTTCACCGATGGAGGTAACGGTGTCTGGAATCGTTATGCCGGCCAGGCTATAGCATTCAGAGAACGTGTATGCACTAATAGAAATAATGCCATCCGGGATCGTTATGTTGGTTAGGTTATAACAATCAACAAATGCCGCTTCACCGATGGAAGTAACACTGTCCGGAATCGTTATGCTGGTCAGATTAGTGCAGCTCTGGAAGGCGTATTCACCAATAGAGGTAACGCTGTTGCCGATTGTTACATTGGTCAAACTATCGTTGAAAGAGAACGCGCGTTCACCAATAGAGGTGTCAAAGTCGCATACATCAACCGCAAAACAGCCAGACAGAGGAAAGACTACCTTCATAATCTCTCAAAGCATGAGATTGAGAACCAAGATTTCATCGCGGCAGAGGACTTGAAAGTCAGCAACCTCGAAAAAAACCATTGCCTGGCAAAAGCGATCCAGGATGCGGGATGGCGCACGCTACTTACCATGCTACAGTACAAGGCAGATATGTACGGGAAACAGGTCGTCCTCATTCCTCCGCAGTACACGACCCAGACATGCAGTGCCTGCGGGTATGTCTTAAAGGAAGGCGAATGCCTGACCTTGCTTGACAGGGACTGGACCTGCCCAAACTGCCACACATATCACCACAGGGATACGAATGCCGCGCAGGTCATCCTCCAAAAAGGGCTTAAAGCTGCAGGTATTTCTGTATAAAGTCACTCGTTGGAATATTACCCTGGTATGACAACTCACCAGGCTAACCGCCGGGCCATTGGCGGGCCTCCACTTATGATTCTGCGGAACGTAAGCGAGCCTGCTGTACCACAGCAAGTTGATGCTGCCAGCTGGCGGTTCCCCGGAACTGCGTTTGATGGCTCAGGCACCATCAAGCTCCTGACACCGTCAGGAGTAGTTGACAGCAATCGTCATTTTGGAATTAATCGCGGTAACTTACTCATACCTTTACCCCTCTATTTCCGCAATAATCTTATCAATCTCATCCCGAAGCACCTGTTCCCGCGCTACGATCTCTTTGATCTCTGCGTTCAGTTTTACGATATCAATCTTTTCTCTCGTATCTTCCGCTTCTACATAAGTGGATAGCGTTTCTTACAGCGGCCCCAAAACCACCTTTATAAAAAAAGGAATATATGTATCAGCAGGCTGCGATTGTATTATTTTCTTATCGGGGTCTTCGGAACGGTTTTTTCAAAGAGGAACTGAGTTCCGATTGGAGAAATTTTGCTATAAAATATATTTAAGTTTCTAAGTTCGAGCAGTACAAAATGAAAATTACCAAAGAAAACCCGGCCTCATATGATTCATACAAGGCCGGGAATACACTATCCTGTTTACAGTTTACTTTGAAATTGTTACGCTTTTTTTGCTGCTCCAGGCGGAATAATACTTTGTCCCGTCTACTGTCTTATAAGTTCGGATGCGGACATAATATTTCTTGCCTTTCGTCAGGCTTGAAATTGTCTTATTTACAGAAGAAGCGCCTTTAATAGTTACAGTCTTGTTCCCGCTCTCAAAATCGCTGTCAGTGGAATACTGGATCTGGTAACCGGTCACGCTGCTTACCTTGGACCACTTTACTGTAATCTTTTTGGAAGACGAGTTCTTCACGCTTGACAATGAAGGAATTGTTAAACGGACGGTAGTCTTACTTGTATAGCTGCCTTTTGTGCTGCCGCTATATGGTTTTACAGCGTAAATGTAAGTCTTGCCATTCTTGCTCTTTACAGAGGTATCGGAATAACTTGTTGTTGAGCCGTTGGTAATCGTTGCAATCTTTTTAAAAGAACCGCCGCTGGTTTTCCGGTACACATAATATCCTTTCGCTCCGGTTACTTTACTCCACTTCACCGTAATACCTTTTGATGTATTCTTAAGGCTGCTGATCTTGCCGGCTTTTAAATATTTAATACTAAGGCCGGTACTGTTGTAACTACTGACCGCTGTACCGCTGGAATTTAAGCAGCGGACCGTGTAATAGTATGTTGTCCCGCTCTTTGCAGTCGTATCCGTATAGCTTGCAGATAAAGTGTCGGCGAGTTTCTTCCAGCTGCCGTCAGCTGTCTTCCTGTATACGCGGTACTGGGAAGCTCCGCTTACCTTCTCCCAGGTGACTTTTATGCCGGAAGTTGTATTGGAAATGGCAGATAATGTCGGTTTTGCATACTTGTAATAAGTGATACCTTTGCCAGTCTCATCGTAATCGCTGGTAACAACCGTCCCGTCTGAGCTGATGCAGCAGACGGTATAATAATACTTTGTCCCATTTTTAGCTGTTGTATCTGTATAGCTTGTAGAGGTTGTATCACCTACTTGTTCCCAAGAGGAATCAGCTGTCCTCCGGAGTACCCGGTATTTTGCCGCACCTGTAACTTCATTCCATTTTACTTTTACGCCGGAAGTTGTCCTGGAAACAGAAATTCCTGACGGCGCTTCCAGTTTTTCTGAAATAACACTCAAGGTGTATGAGTATTGCCCATTATTATCATCATCACCATCGGCCGGGTTATAATATAATGTAACAGTCACATCCCCTTCAGCAGTTGGAGTAAAAACATAATATCCATTTACCAGCTGGACATCCAAAGATTCGCCGGCTTCCGTTACCGCTGTAACTGCTGTCACGGAAATATCTAAATTGGATGTGATAGTTTCGCCTTCATCATGCGCTTCAACGTAGCAATCAATGCTATCCTCTTTTGAAATGCTGTACTCAGTGTTTACAGGCCATTCTTCATTTTCCTTTGAGAAATAATATTCATATACGGTGGGTGCGTTAACAGCAATATTTACATATGCTGTTTCGGCATCTACAGCATTCCCGTCAATTGCTGCCTGGACATAATAATACGCCTTAAATCCAGAAATGCCGGAGAGATAATCGATCACTGTAACGGTCAATCCGTCTGTTTGAAGTATATCTTCCACATCAATATCAATGTCCCCGTCATAAGAATAATATTGACATCCGACGTACACCAGATAAAACGATACTCCTGAAGTGATGACAGTATCCCCTTCCACAGTGTGACACTGCAATTCAGCCTCAACATCAACAGAACTGTAAACATCCACATAATACAACGATTGAGAAACGGCTACATTATAATATTCGTTGCAGGCAGTAACTTTTTGATCACTTGTATCACCTGTACACAAAAGTGTCCCGTCTGTATCGTATACTTCTAATTCCACCCAAACTGACGAATCGTAAGTAAAGGAATCTTTTGCTGTTACAGAAAAAGTGGAACCATTATCCGAAGTTGAATCAATGGCTTCATTATCGTCATGTAAAGTCCATTGATAAGTGGCCTCTCCATCATATTCTCCTGAATAATAATCACCTTCTGAAGTCTCTGTTCTATACTTTAAAGTTGCTATGAATGTTGCTGTTTCGCCAGGAAGGATATAAGTGGTATCCTTTTCGATCTCTACACTATATTTTGTAAGCTCGTCCACAGCGTTAATGGTAAAGGAATATTCTCCATTATAAACTGTGTCCTCAAACTCGCTTGAGGGCGTATAGTAAAGCGTAACTGTTAACTCACCTGTGCTCCTTGGGGTGATCACATATTCCCCGCCCTCTTCCTCAAGGTCATATTCTGCAGAACCGGAAATAGAGATGTCCTCAATATCACAATATCCTTCATCACAGAAACCATCTGACGGGTCACCATCGTAATAAAATTCTGCATAATAGTATATGGCTTCATCTTTGCTGATGTAATAGGAGTCACCAACCAATACATCCGTGTCAGTGCATTCACATTCATAGTAAGAATACGATATTGTCCTTTCGGTTTCCAATGCATTAACAGATTCTGATAATGTGCTATCACTATCTCCTTCAATGGCTTGTCCCGATACTTTGTTAACATCGGATGCATCATTAACCATACTTCCTTCTGCTTCCGTATCATTTGTCTCGGCAAATGATTTTACTGTTGGCAAGGCAGCTATTGCGAGAGCCAGTAATAGCGCGGTACCTTTTTTAAGCCTTTTCAATTTCATATGTTTGTATCCTCCTCATTTTTCTCATGGGATAACCTACTCCCATTCCACTTCATTATATCGGAAACAATATTTTTCCGCATTAACATAGGTTAATTTTTCGCCAGAAATATTGACAATATTTTTTTGCAAGCCTACAATGATAATAATGAATCTGACCACATGCCCAGGCAGCCATTGCACGCGGCTGCTTAGGTAATGCAATCATTCTCCCATAACATTTTACAGGGAAAAAGCAGGAAGAAGCCCATATCCTCCCTGCTTTTTCCCTTCCTTTTCCCCTTGAAAGAGTATCCGCTTACCACAGCTCCCACTCTTCCTCTTCCTCGTCCCTTTCCATTTCTTCCCTTTCCTTCCAGTCCGGTTTATCCACGCCGTCGCCGTCAAGGTCACCGAAATCCTCTTCAGAAAAACTATCTTCAAAAGTTCTCCCGTAGAGTCCTTCCCGCAGATCATATGGGATATCTTCATCAGCCAGTATATTTTCTAAAATGGAAATGTCAGGGGCGGGTGTTTTTATACCGGGGCGGCCATCTCTGCTTGCATCCAGTGACGCTTTCCCTTCGACGACACTGTCGACGTAGCTGACACCGTCCTGTATGCGTGCGATCTCCGACGCGGACAACAGCTCTTTTTCCTGCCCTTCCGCTTCCACTTTATAAGCATAGCTTAAATCCTAACCTTTGCTGGCCCGGCCTGCGCGGAAACGGTCTTGTACTTTTTCTTCCTGCATCCGATCTTCTTTTCGTTCAAATTCCAAGATTTTTACCTCCTTCTCCTGTTCCGGCCGTGCGTGCATTGCGGCAGCTATGTGCTGGCCTTCGTTTCGTGTGTACGGGACGGGAACGGAAAGGGAAGGGTTTTTGTAGTTCTCCCATTTCTCTGGATTAAATGTCCATACTCTTGCGGCTGCTGTTCCTGCCATAAGACCACACCCTTTCTCTGGAACTGTATTCCGGTTTTTCTTAATAGAAATATGGGTACATTGCAAGAAAACTTTTCTGAGATTGTGGGTGAAGGGAGGTATTCTGGAAGGAAAAGGCAGCCCGGACTTTTTGAAGCAAGCCTGGACCGCCTTATTTTAAAAACTATCAATACATATTATGTGACTTCGCTGATATGATCAGCCAAAATTAATGGGCAGATTTGTCAGCGCATCTAACGATCTGCTGACAAATACAATAACCATGATTACGATGACCAGCCATGTATAATTGGTTGGCATCAGAAAAATTGTCAAGATGCGTTTTCGAATTGTCTTACACCACCTGATAGGGAGTATGATACCTGCCAGCAGGGAACAAACCAAGAAAAATGCACCGATGTAAAATGGAACGACCGTGCTCTTCCCGGTAGGCATTAAGAGATCATCTACCCTGTATGTAATTACATATCCCGCTATTTGGATACCCGCGGTGATCAAAAGAATCTTAAAATATGTTCGCATATTACTCCCGTATTATATGGTGTCTATCTCGAAAAATACATTTGTGTTACATGTTATGTATTAATACATAGTAGGTTGCCGTAGGATGCACATCTTCCACTAATTCCATGTTCTCAGTGAACAGTCCGTTACCCAAATTGCCAACTAAAAACAATGCAACTGCCGCTCCGTATTTTGTGTTAATAAGTTCCGACATTATACTTTTAGCATCGTCTTTGACATCCTCATCTGCTTGCAATATTTCTGCAAGCAATTGAAGGACAAAAGCGGTAGATGGAGATAATTTGTATCCTTTATGGTTGCCAAAAATAGACGTTCTTTCTTCAAGGTCACAATATTGTTTTGCGCGGGAAGAAATGCACGCGTACTGGTCATCATTAATATTCTGTGATCCAGACCTGTCAAACACCTCGCTCCATGAAGATGCGCAAGTGCTGTAAATTTGTTCTGCTGCATTATTAATAACGCTTTTATTAAGGGCACTATAGTCATCCTCTCCTGTTTGTTCGCACCACTCGTCCTCCAAACCGGAATCTACAATGCTAAGCGAATAAGTAACTCCAAACCGTTGGAACCCCCATAGTGCAAGAGGAACATAGGTGATTACATCACTGGTATTTGCAAAATTAAAGATAGAGTTATACTTGGAAGCAGTTGCTGAAGTATTTGTCGTCGTGGCTGGTGTTGCAAAGGTGTAACCAAACACAGTCTTCCCTTCGTCAATCAGATCTGCTGCCAGGATGTTAGATAATGCCGCACCCCTGGAATGCCCTGTCACCCAGTATGTTACATTTTCTGCATCGCTTAAATAATATGAAACATACTCATCAAGGAATTTTTTTATTCGCTGTTCTGTTATGTAAAAAGCTTTATGATATTCAGAATCCCACTCATCAGGGTCTCCAAGGTCAAAGTTGCTGCTCCACTCTTCTATCGTGCCATTTGTACCACGGATCACAACGCCTAAAACGATCTTAGTTGTTCCGTTATAGGTAACTTCATGATAGCCGATCGCTACTTCCGAAATATCATCGTCACTATACGCTTCGCCGGATATTTCCCCGCTATAACCATCAGCTAGGCTGTAGTCCACTACCTTTTCAAACCCGTGGCATTCCATCATTTGCGAGATATCTGTTATTTTTGTTAGCTTATTTCCTTTGTCATCTGTAGGTGCAGATACATCATCATAATCATACCCTGTAGCGTATCCCTTTTCATCGTAAATGGTATTCGCAAATATCAAGGAAGCTGAGCTGATGCTATCGCTATATGTACTGGAGTCCCCAAAGAATGCACGGTAATCAAGTGTATATTCTGCATCATTTACATCATAATATCCCAGCATGGAACCATCAAAGCTTGGGTCAAGGCGTTTCGTAAGATATTCTTTGCTGTCTACAACCCCATCATAATCAGAATCTTTCAGCGTCGGATCTGAGTATACGCGGCCTTTTACGATGACCTGTGTATTGTCTTCATTATATTCGTATACCAAGACAATTTCTTCGCCATCTGCCAAGTCATCTCCGTCCGTATCTGCCTTATTTTTATCTGTCACGCAGCGACAACCATTAAAGAGCACCATGTTTTCTTCATAATAGTCTGGCAAGCCATCGCCGTCACTGTCTGTTTCGATATCAATCCTTGTCCCGATATCCTCATAGATAGCCGATAACTCGGAAGCGTCTGATGCCAAGTAAAACGCAGCGCCAGTCTCTTCCGCCAGAGGCTGCAGGTAACTTGTAAAATAGGAAGTACTTGAACCAAGGTCTACTGTATAAATACGGACACCTAGTTCATTTGCCGTCTCAATTGTGCTGGAATGCTGCGATTTATCGCTTGTAGCTCCATCACTCAATACAACCATCATTTTCAATGCAGACGAAGAATCACCAAACAGGTCAAAAGAGTCATTAATAGCAGTATACATATATGTGTTGCCGCTGGACTTAAAATAAGATGTCGTCAGATAACTCTTTGCTTCATCCCTGTCGCTTGTCAGTGACTCTGTCAAAATATAGGTGCTTGAGGTAAAACGGACAACACCGATCTGGCTGTTCTCCGGAAGGTTGTCAATAAGATTCTGAGCAACGGTAAGCCTCTCATCGTCGGGATCATTGGAGGACATACTCCCGGAATCATCAATCACAAAAACGATTTCAACATTATCATAGCTTTCAGAATCGCTCCAGACATCCGTCCAAGTAAATGAGGCATTAAAGATTGTCCGGTTGATCAGGATATAGGTGGAAAAATGGGTTACAATTGCACTTGCAGTATTGCCGGAAACTGTGGTTTCCAGTTCTTCCAGTATTCCTTCTGATTCATCATAGTAGTAGATCACCGGGTCAAAACTTTCATCATCAAGCAAAGATTCGTCAAAGGTAAAGGAAATGGTTGCTTCCTCAAAATCCCCATCTACGCTGAAATCATAAGCCATTCCAAGATATCCAGGCATTGTCTCCGGGAATAAGACTTCATTGTCAACCGGGTCTACAGCAAGCGTTTCTACAGATGAGCCATCAAGATTATTGATTGAAACAGACGTTTCAACAGTATCTTCATTGTCTGCGCTTACCGTGACGTCAAAAGATTCATCTGCTGTTAACGGGTCTGTGCCAAGCACTGTGACTTCATAACCGTCACTCACGCCGTCTCCATCCGTATCTGCGGCTAATGGATCCGTGCCATACGTATTGATTTCTTCACTATCGGAAAGACCGTCAAAATCTGTGTCAGGCTGTACAGGGCTTGTCCCGTATACGTTTACCTCATCATAGTTTGTAAGGCCGTCTTCATCGGCATCGTCATCACTGTCGGCTACGGTTGCATCAGAACCGATAACATAGATTTCAGTATAATCATCAATCCCGTCTCCATCGGTATCATCTGTTTCCGTAGATAAGCCAAGGGCTTCTTCTATGGCATCCGGCATACCATCATCATCGCTATCTTCTTCCAGGTCAACTTCCTCCTGGTTCCAACTGGCATATAAAGTGATGTCTGCAGTTACTTCAGCCGAGAAATCGTATACAGTGAGCAGTTCTTCATCAACACACCAGTCATTGAAAGTATATCCATCCATGGTAGGCTCTTCCGGCTCTGTTGCTGTTTCGCCTTCCGCTACCATCTGTGCTTCCACTTCAGTTCCGCCGTTTGATTCGAATGTCACTGTGTAATAAGTAACATCCGGGTCTGTCGGCTCTTCCGGCTCTGACGGGTCGGTAGGTTCTTCTGGATCCGTCGGTTCTGACGGTTCTACGGAACCCTCACCAGTTACCTTGATAACATAAGTCTGGGTTGTCGTAGTGGATGAGCTGGAACTGCTCCCACTCCCGAACCATTTACTGAAAAAGATACTAAAGAATCCGCCGGAACTGCCAGAAGATGATGTTGTCGTAGTAGTTGTTGCTGTGATGGTGGCTTCGCCCGCACTGATACCGGTAACTACGCCACCGTCTGATACGGATGCAACTGTGTCATCTGAGCTTGTCCATATTGTTGTTCCGCTGGATGGAACAGGCAGGTTGACGATTTCACCAACAGCGATTTCATAATCCGCAGCAGAAGGTTCTTCTTCCTCTGCTTCAATAACCGTGATCAGGTATTCCGTAGTTGAACTACTGCTGGAACTGCTGCCCCAGAAGGAAAAGAAATTGCTTTTTGATGTTGTTGCAGTAACCGTGGTCTCACCCACACTAATGCCGGTAACGACACCTTTAGAAGAAACGGTTGCGATCGCTTCATTCGATGATTCCCATGTGGTGGAAGAAAACCATCCTGAAGATGGTGCGCTTAACGTTACCGTCTCCCCCACAGACACCTGATATGCATTATTGTCCGCTGTTGAAGTCGTTGATGCGAGCACAGAGGTTGTCTGTACAACCAGCATGGCAACAATACAAACCAGGCTTACGAAGCGCATAAGTTTTGTTTTCATGTTACAATCCTCCCTTTTTTAAGATAATTCATTTATCTCATATTATTGAGCGATTCGAAAGATGCTTGTCGAAATCAGACTTTACATCGACGAAATTAACCGTCTTATGTTCGATTGGTATTGATTTTACTTTCCCTTCCCGTCCTCTTCCATTTTAAAACTGAATCAAAAACAAAAGGAGGATGCAACTATGAGAGGATTCATGTACGAAGTACAGGACAGCCCGGTATTTCCAGAGCCGATCAAGGCGGAGAGTTTCTGGGGAACAATCGGATTTGGGTAGTGTCAAGTGATCTATGAAAAAAATCGGGTCTGAAAAAAGGCTCGAATGAA
>JAJPZY010000066.1 GCA_021204085.1 Clostridiales bacterium
TCAACTTATCATAGAAGATCTGATATATTTACAGAAATAAATTCACACACTCTCCAAAAGCGGTGCGGCCGAAGTAGAACCGCTGATGGTGATGGTGCCCGCGTACTGCCCGGAAAGAAATGAAACAGAATCATTCACGGACACATAAGACTCCGACACGATTTCCTGCCCATTTCCGGTCACATAGGTGAGGAAATCTTCCTCCAGATCGCTCAGATCTCCGCTCCACGCCAACACAAACGGGCGGCTTAAGGTATAATCTTTCTTTTTGACATTTTCCCTTGTCCCTGCCGCCCCATCCACGGCGAGCACGGTTTCATCCTCCAGAGCATCCAGAGATCCCATGGAAATATAGCCGATCGCGGATTCATCCGCCCGCACGGCCTCAATGACCGACTCCGCATCCTCCGCGATCACCGCAGTGTCTGTTGTTCGATCCGGCTTTGTCTCATCCTCACTGTCGTCAAAACCAAGCAGCTCCGCAAATGCGCTTCGCGTGCCGGATCCCTCTTCATGGGAAACCACCTGAACCGCACCCAGCGTGTTCAAACCTTCCACCTGTCCCAGGCTTTGCGCGGACGCACCGCAACCGGCTGCCGTCACTGTTCCTGCCAGAAGCAGACTGACAAAAACTGCCCGCAGCTTACCGACAGGGTGTGTAAATTTTTTCCTGTACATCTCGACTTCCTTTCCTCATTTGCACTTTCCGTATTTCCAAACCGTCCTGCTGCTTGCAGACCGCGCCTGCGGCAATCCATCTTTCCAGGCAATTCTGCATCTTGCAGACCACGCCTATGACAACAATGCATATGTGCGGCCTTTTTTTAACAGGCAATGTGAAATACCAAGAATACGCTACTACGCGCATGTAAAATCTTTTGTATCCCTTATGTCAGATTCGGGTAAAATTTGCTCTTCGGTAACACATTTTCTCTGTATTTTTTCTGTTTTTCAGGTCATTTTTCCCGCATACTACACGATTTCCCCTTCTTTCCTTATTATTTCGGGTTGATTTTCTCGCCCCAGACACGTTTTTTCGCTGGTTTCTTCTTTTTTCGGGTCGTTTTTCTCGCCTACAACACGTTTTTTCATTGGCTTCTTCATTTCTCGGGTTATTTTCCTCGTATACAGCACGTTTTTTCGCCGGTTCCTTCTTTTCTCGGGTTGTTTTTCCCGTCCTCAGCACGTTTTTTCGCCGGTTTCTTCTTTTCTCGGGTTATAGTTTGTTACCATGGTAAAATAGAACGTCGCCCTGTGACACTTCGCGCGCGAACAGTCACGTAGCAAAATTCCCTATCCGCAACACATTGGCTCTTAGTGAACATCGCGAACTTAGTAAACCAGTGTGCAAAGCTGCTGCACATCCTCGCGGAGTGTTTTATACCATATGAAAATCATGTGCTTTAACACTTTACAGCAGCATCACCACCCCAGCTACAATGTATTCATGGTTAATCTGCCTTACAGCCAGTAAGGAATTATCCATCTTGTTGCTTAAGCTGTTCGAATGAGTATGGAATCAGGCCTGATCTGTCTATGATAAAAAAGAAAGAACCTGTGCGTATCCGAAAACCGAACTCGCGCAGACCCTTAAAAAGAATCAGCTTTATTATTTTTCAATCTAACCATTTCGAAACACTCACGCCTTGCTCACACCCCGAACACTCGCGCAAATGCCTCGCTTTCATAAACCTGCCGCACACTCCCCTGGCAGGCAACTGTCTGCCCATCGAGCAGAATCACCTGATCCGCGTACTTTGCCACATACTCCAGATCATGAGAAATCAGGATAATCGCCAGATCATAGTTTTTCTTCAGCTCCGAGATGGTCTGATAAAACACAGCCATTCCCGTTTGATCAATCCCGGAAACCGGCTCATCCAGAAGCAGGAGATCCGGTTTATCCATGATCGCCATAGAAAGAAGCACTCTCTGCATCTCACCGCCGGAGAGATTGCAGACCTGCTTGTCAATGAGATCCTCCGCCTGGAAAACAGCCAGATTCTCTCTGATTTTCTCATTCAGCGCCCTGCTCTTTTTCCAGAAAACCGGGTAGGAGCTCTGATAGCAGGCAATCATATCGTAAACACTGATCGGCGTCTTTTTTTCAATATTCATGTTCTGGGGGACGTAGCCGATCTTCAGCTCCATTCCCTTGCCGCGGGGCAAGACCGTCTTCTCCTCCGCCTTATCCGCAGGCATCCTGACAAATTCAGAAGCCTCGTTCTGTGATTTAGCGGATCCACGCAGTTTCATCTTTGTTTCATCAGGCGCAGGAGATTCATCATGCGAACTCTCCCGGCTATAACCTGCAATATACGAAACACCGTGGCCATGAACGCTGGTCTCTGAGAGACCGGGAGCAGGATCTCCGCTGTGTGAGACTCCCGGGGCATGGTCTCCGCTATGAGCCATCATCGAAAACTCGATATTTCCCGTATGCGGGATATCGCCCAGTATAGCACGAATCAGCGTAGACTTTCCCGCACCATTCTTACCAATCACCGCGGCAAGCGTACCGCAGTGGATATGAAGGCTGACATTTTTTAAAATTTCCTGCTCCCCGACTGTCACGCCGATATCATTAATTCGGATACAATGAAGACCGCAGGGTTCATATAGTTTGCGAAACATGATTCCTCCAATGGTACGATTCACGGCGCATCGGAATGCAGAACATGGATCGTCGTGCTGGCACGTAAGAGACATGCTCTGTATTCTGATGCAGCCTGTGAAGCAGGACCTCCACCCACATAAGCAAAAAGATGAGCAGCGCCTTTTGCTGCGCCAGACGCATAGCGGCTGCTTTTGCGCATGCGGGTGAAGAGCCGTGAATCGTAATAATAGTGGCTTAATCCCAAAACGCTTCACGAATCTGCTCCAGGTTTGCCCGCATACCGTCAAGATAACTGTCGGCGTCGTAGTCCCCGCGGGTCAGCGTATCCAGATATAGCACCGTAACATCCGCCTCCGCTTCAACTGTATCGCCCATGTCTTTTCCGTATAACTCCTCGGCAAAAATGACCGAAACCTGCTGCTTATCGATGACGGAAAGAATCTCCGCCACCTCACCGGCGCTGACCTGACGTTCTTCATCCAGATCCATAACGCCTGCAACCGTAAGGCCAAGATCATCTGTCAGGTACTCATACGCCTCATGAAAAAGTACGACCGACCGATTGCCGGATTCCTCAAACACATCCGCGTATTCATCCTTCAATTCCTTCAGTTTTCCCAGATACTCTGATGTGTTCGCTTTGTAAACCTCTGCGCGGGAAACTTCCGGATCCGCACCGGCAAGCCCCTCACAGATAGTCTCAATCTGCGTCATATATTTGTCTACGCTCATCCAGGCGTGCGCGTTATCTTCGAGCAGCTCCAGATTTTCACAGGCATTTATAACAACCAGATTCGGATACTGCTCTGCCACCTCCGAAAGAAAACTCTCAATTCCGCCGCCATTGATAATGAAAATATCTGCTGTTGACAGCAGCCGCATATCCTCCGTAGTGAGCTGATAATCATGCAGGCAACCGGTCTGCGGCTCACTTAAGTTCTCCAAAGTCACGCCCTCGCAATCGCCGATGATATTTTCCGCTGCGATATACATGGGATAAAAGGAGGTCACCACGGTTAATTCTGTGTCCTCCGAAGTGTCATCCTGATGCTGTACATATAGTACGGTAATTCCGACACTGACCAGAAGAATGACTGCCAGAAGAAGCGCTGTAAATATATATTTATTTTTCATTTTCTTCTTATTCCCATCCGCTTACATTCAAACAATCTCATATTTTTTCTTTCACCATCTCAGAATCATGACCTTCCGGAAGAATATGGAGATTGTCACTCATCAGAAGGCAGGCCTTCTTCTATATTATCCACACAAATCGCGTCGATCAGCTCCCAGATCTCATCCCTGCCCTGCTTTGTCGTTGCGGAAAATGGAATCACCGGCGTATCGCTCTCCACACCCAAACCTGTTTTTATGGCCTTCACCTGCTTTGCGATCTGGCTGCGCTTGATTTTATCCAGCTTTGTCGCAATAATGATCGGGTGAAATCCCTGATACACCATCCAGTCATACATCTGCTTATCATTGGCCGACGGATCATGACGGATATCAACAAGCAAAAATACTGCGCGAAGCTGCTTCGAGGTGTGCAGGTACCGCTCGATCATCTGACCCCACTTTTCCTTTTCCTGCGGAGAAACCTTCGCAAAACCATACCCCGGCAGATCCGTCAGATATACTTCGTCATTTACATTATAAAAGTTAATCGTCTGCGTCTTGCCCGGCTGTCCGGAGGTCCACGCCAGAGACTTTCGGTTCATCAGCGCGTTAATCAGCGAAGACTTTCCTACGTTGGACTTCCCCGCAAAAGCAATCTCCGGTTTCGTATTCTTCGGAAGCTTACTCGTATAACCGCAGACCGTTTCCAGCGAAACATTTTTAATTACCATATATTCTCCAATTGCACAGGTTCACGTCTTTCCTGCACTACAATCAATAAAAGCGGAATCGTACCGACCCCGCTCCACTTTTCACTCTATTTATCAAACGACCTCGCAACAGCTGACTACTCATGTCGGCTCAGGAAGTGCCAGAAGACATCGACATATTTTCAGGCCACTTTTTTGTAGGGTGCCTTTTGCTGAGACGAAATCCAGCGCATACGGTACGACTCTGCTAAGCTCGCCCGTCGCCTGTGGCCCGGGCTTGCTAAGCGCCGCATGCATACATAAAAGCATCCAATCAGCGTTCGCCTGAAAATATATCGGTGCCTTCTGCCGCATCCGTCCATATAGTTAAATCTACGCCGACTTACTGTACTCCAGCAGCGCCTGCGATTTCCCCTCCACAAGATCCTTCGTAATCGTACATCTGCGGATACGAGGGTCGGAAGGAATCCGATACATCAGCTCCATCATAACATTCTCCATGATGGCACGCAGTCCTCTGGCTCCGGTTTTACGGACCAGAGACTGGTCTGCTATCGCTTCCAGCGCTTCCTCCTCAAAATAAAGTTCTACCCCGTCAAGCTCCAGCAGCTTCGTATATTGCCGAAGCAGGGAATTGCGCGGCTCCTTTAAAATACGGATCAGCTCTTCCCGCTCCAGCGCCTCCAGGGAAACCGTAATCGGGACACGGCCGATAAACTCCGGAATAAGCCCGTATTTCACAAAATCCTGCGGCAGAACTCCTCTCAGAAGTTCACCGACTTTTTTATCATTTTTCTCTGACAGTTCAGAATTAAAACCAATCGTTCCCCGATCCAGACGATTCTCTATAATGCGGTCAATTCCCTCAAAGGCTCCGCCGCAGATAAAGAGAATATTCGTGGTATCGATTGTAATCAGTTCCTGCTGCGGATGCTTTCTGCCTCCCTGAGGCGGCACAGATGCAATCGTTCCCTCAAGAATCTTTAACAATGCCTGCTGCACGCCCTCTCCGGAGACGTCACGGGTAATGGAGACATTCTCAGATTTTTTGGTTATCTTATCAATCTCGTCAATGTAAATAATGCCATGCTCCGCCCGTTCGATATCATAATCCGCCGCCTGAATAATTTTCAGGAGAATATTTTCCACATCCTCGCCCACATAACCGGCTTCCGTCAATGTCGTTGCGTCTGCAATGGCAAAGGGAACGTTCAAAATGCGTGCCAGCGTCTGCGCCAAAAGTGTCTTTCCCGAACCGGTAGGCCCCAGCATGAGAATGTTGCTCTTCTGAAGCTCAACATCCAGATCAGGACCGGCAAGAATCCGTTTGTAGTGATTATACACTGCAACGGACAACACTTTTTTCGCCTGCTCCTGCCCGATCACATATTCATCCAGAAAAGCCTTCATCTCCTCCGGCTTTAGCAGGTTAATCTCCCACTCCGGATGTTCATCCTCCGAGTATTCTCCGCGGATCATGTCCTCCTCAAGAATCTCATTGCAGATCTCAATGCACTCATCACAGATATAGGCTCCGTTCGGGCCCGCGATCAGCTTATTCACCTGTCCCTGTGTCTTACCACAGAAGGAGCAGCGTATTCTGTCCTCCTGACTCAATCTTCCTGCCATATTACCTCCGATATTGTCTCCATACATTCACGGTTATACAAAAAAGTCATTGCAACCAGCTGCTAATTCAATCACCGTGATTCTTTTTTACTGCCTTTTCTCAATCACTGCATCGATCAAGCCATACTCCTTCGCTTCCAACGCAGACATGAAATTATCTCTCTCCGTGTCCGCTGCGATCACATCATAAGGCTTGCCCGTATTCTCTGCCAGAATCCGATTCAGACGTTCTTTCGTCTTTAAAATATTCTCCGCAACAATCTGAATATCTGTTGCCTGCCCTTTCGCACCGCCGGACGGCTGATGAATCATGATCTCCGCATTCGGCAGAGCAAACCGCTTACCTTTTGCGCCTCCGGCCAGCAGAAATGCTCCCATACTTGCTGCCAGGCCGATACAGATTGTAGAAACATCACACTTAATATACTGCATGGTGTCATAAATCGCCAGGCCTGCGGAAACCACGCCGCCCGGAGAATTGATATAAAGCTGAATATCCTTGCCCGGATCTTCAGACTCCAGAAAAAGCAGCTGCGCCACCGTCAGGCTCGCTGTTGTCTCATTGACTTCCTCACCAAGGAAAATAATCCTGTCTTTTAACAGTCTTGAGTAAATGTCATAATTGCGCTCACCTCTGCTGGTCTGTTCTACGACATAAGGTACTAAACTCATATTCTGCCTCCTTACTTATATGTACTCACAGGATACACAAAAAGCAGACCGGCCAGGCCGGCTCGTCTGCCTTTTATGTTATCATTATCATATTTCACAGAAAAAATGCTATTCAGAAGCATACACACATACATCGTCAGTGATTCAAAATCCATGACCGTGCGGCAAGCTGTCCGTCCGGGATTACTCCTCCCCGGCGCCTTCCTGCTCCGCCTCAGCATCCGATTCCTTCTCTGCTTTTGACTTTGCCTTCGCACGCGGCTTCATATTATCTGTCACAAACTGCATTGCTTTCTGAGAAGCCAGATCAAGCTTCATGTTCTCCTTCTCATCCTCTCCGATATAGGAACGAAGCTGGTCTGCTTCCATCTGATACATAGACGCCATCTTCTCAATCTCCGCGTCCACGTCCTCATCTGTAATTACAATATTCTCTGCCTTTGCAATCGCGTCAAGCACCAGATCATTCTTAATGCGCGTCTCAGCATCCGGACGAACCTGCTCTTTCAGCTGGTCTACCGTAGTGCCGGAAAACTGCAGGTACTGATCCATGGAAAGACCCTGCTGCGCCATCTGCTGTGCGAACTGATTGATCATCTGCTCACACTGTGCATCAATCATCGCAGCCGGAATGTCCATCTTGGACTTCTCAACGATCTTTTCCATCGCTTCTTCCTGCTGTGCACGCTTTGCATCGCCGGCCTTGCGCTCTTCAACTTTCTTCTTCACGCTCTCTTTATACTCGTCCACGGTATCAAACTCGGACACATCCTGCGCGAAATCATCATCCAGCTCCGGAATCTCTTTTGTCTTTACTTCATGAATCTTCACCTGGAACACAGCGTCCTTACCGGCCAGATCCGGTGCATGATACTCCTCGGGGAACGTAACGTTCACCTCAACCTCATCACCCACGTTCTTGCCGATCAGCTGATCCTCAAAGCCCGGAATAAAACTGCCGGATCCGATCTCCAGAGAGTGGTTCTCACCCTTGCCGCCTTCAAACGCCACACCGTCGGTAAAGCCTTCATAATCGATCACTGCGGTATCGCCGGTCTCAATTGCACGATCCTCTACGGCGATGATACGGGCGTTGTTCTCACGCTCCTTATCGATCTCTGCCATAATCTCTTCTTCGGAAGCTGTCGTATCAACCTTCGTCACCGTTACGCCTGCATATTTGCCAAGTGTCACTTCCGGACGGATTGCCACGTCTGCAGTAAAAATAAACGGCTTGCCCTTTTCAATCTGAACCACACCAATCGTCGGACGGGACACAACATCCTGGCCGCTCTCTTCCACCGCATCACTATAGGCCTGCGGGATCAGATCATTGACCGCGTCCTCATAAAAAACAGCCGGCCCGTACATCTTCTCTATCATAACTCTCGGAACCTTACCTTTACGGAATCCGGGAATTGCAAAATCCTTCTTCTGTTTGTTATATGCACGCTGCAGTGCTTTCTCCAATTCCTCAGCGGACACTTCAATGGTAAGCTGTACCATATTCTTTTCTTCTAAATTCGCAACCTGTACACTCATTTCAACTGTTCTCCTTCCACGCGCGAGCGGCTGCAAAAGGGCATAGAATCACCGCTCAAAATCATTTAGGAATTATAGCACAGCGAATATATAATTGCAAGGCAAAAATTCCCAGTCATATTTTTAACGTCCCGGCAAATACTAGCATCAAGACAGCAAGTTCTTTCAAACAGGAAGTCTGTTTTTAAGAACGGCGTGTCTTTACTATATAGAGAAGATTATCTACGGAGGTGCAAAAACATGAGTGATTCTTCTAAAAGTTCTTCCAAGATGACTGTTCCGGAAGCAAAGGAAGCAATGAACCGATTTAAGCAGGAAGTTGCTTCTGAGATCGGGGTCCCCTTAAAAGACGGCGACAACGGCGATCTGACTTCCCGCGAGGCCGGTTCCATCGGTGGAGAAATGGTCAGAAAAATGATCAAAAAGCAGGAGGAGCAGATGTCCGCGCAGGAGTAACGGCGGAACGCTCAGCGATGCGAAAAAGAAAGGGGGACGGCTGTCCCCTTTTTCTTTGTATTATGAGACGGAGGCGGAAGGCTCAGGGCATCATTGTGGAGGCGTGGATTTCTGCCTCCTTTTCTTCGCCGAGAAGATAACGAATGATGGCCAGTGCGAAGTATGGCGCCGCGCCGGGGCCTTTCCCGGTGATCAGGTTCCCGTCGGTCTCCGTGGTATTTTCGGTCCAGAGTGCTTTCCCCTCCGGCTTACAGCCCGGGTAGCCGGTGGCTGTCTTCCCCTCCAGCAATCCGGTCTCGGAAAGCATGCCGGGCGCCGCACAGATTGCCGCCACCAGCTTTCCTTCTGTCAGGAACTGTTCCGCCAGGGCACGGGTTCCCTCCGCGTTACCCAGGGCGCCGGTACCGGGGCCGCCGGGATAAACGACACCGTCAAATTGGTTAAAGTCCAGATCTGCCATCAATGCATCCGTGCAGAACGGAATATTATGACTGCCGAGTACCTGTTTTTTCCCGGTTACGGAAACCGTTGTCACATCAATGTCCGCGCGTCTGCAAAAATCGACGGTCGTAAGACATTCTACTTCTTCCACACCATCTACAACGAAAACTGCGATTTTTTTCATAATATACCCTTTCTTTTTTCTGTTTATTTCATATAATGATGATACCAGGACAAAAAGAGAGAGGAGCCCAAACAAATGGAAATCGAACGCAAATTTTTAATCTCCGCGCTGCCGGACAACCTGTCTGACTATCCCTGCCATCAAATCGAGCAGGGTTATCTCTGCACCGGCCCGGTAGTCCGTATCCGCAGACAAGATGACAGTTACATCCTGACTTATAAATTCGGCGGATTCTTAAGCCGCGAGGAGTACAATCTTCCGCTGACAAAAGAGGCCTACGAACACCTGAAGCCCAAAGCGGATGGCATTTACATTTCCAAAAAAAGGTACTGCATCCCTTTCGGAAAATACACGATTGAACTGGATATTTTCGAAGGAGACACTGCCCCGCTGATTCTGGCAGAAGTGGAATTTCCTACTGTGGAGGAAGCCAACGCTTTCATCCCGCCGGAATGGTTTACAGAAGACGTTACGTACTCTGAACGATATCACAACAGCTACATCAGCAAATACGGTTACCGGGCCGCTCCCTGATGTTCCTGCAGCCTCACGGCAGCAAATCACAGAAGCTGACATGCAATTCCTGTGGTTTTCAGGACATACAGCCCGCAGGAATCCGAACCGTCTTATCTCAGCCGCCCCTGCTCATACCGCTGCCGGGTGCGCATGCAATACAACAGCTGTGCGTAACGTTCCTTAATATCGCCATCCGGAATTGCCAGATCCATAACGACTGCAATATCATCAATCAGGCGATCTGTAACCTCCCTCTGCATATCACAGACAACTTTGTACTTTTCTTCAAAATTCTCAGCATCCAAAAACTTCTCCAGCCAGGGGTTCAGACGATCTTCCCCGTCACCGGCATCATCCGAACCTGCCGCCTGTCCGCCCGCAGCTGCTACCCTGCGCCGGTCAGCTGCATCGTCCGCCCGGAGAACCCGCACCGCTTTCTCCGGTCTTTTTCCCGGTTCTCCGGCATCACTCGAAACCGTTCGGGCACCAGTCTCCTGCCCCGCTGCGATTCTTCTTTCTGCACCGGATGACTGCCTGCCGGCTTTATGCGGATGCTCCTGTTTTAAATCAGCCATTTCAGCTGCCGTCTTACGTGCAGCAGAAGCCGCCTCTGACATTTCTCCAGTCGGATCCGCCATATACTGAAAACGATACCTCTGCGTCACCTCCGGATACTTCTCATGATCCACCTCGCTGACAAACATGTCATACGGACGGACATAAATCTTAAAATCTCCGTACAATGCCTGGTAGACCACCTGTTTTTCCATGGTCTCCGAGTGATACGCGATTGCGATCACCTGATACATGCGTTTTTTAAAATGAAGATACTTCTCTCCCGGCATAGGGCTTCCCTGCGCCATTTTTCATTCCCTCTTTTCCATATAATATTGTGATGATACCAGGGTCAAAATAAGTGAGATAAGAAATCTCTGATTTCTGTAATCGAACTTATGCAAAGCTGGTCATGAATGGAACGCTTGCGGTCCGATTCATGACTTTGGGGCCCGCCAAAACACGAAAAAGTAGCCATTTTAGCCGATTTTCAGGATAAAATGAGCGGATTTTGAGTGGTTTGAGGATTGCGAGAGTGGTTTTTACGGAGCAATCCGTGGTATCATCGTCCGTAAATCAGGCTTCGCTTCCCGGAATCATTGTATAGCGATTCAGCATATCCATACCTTCCGCCACAAAGTCTCTCTGAAAAGTCAGCGTGTCAACAGGTCCCATAACAATATTGTCCTGCACTTTTGCCATCAGATTGCCAATCTCGATCGTATCCATATCATTGTCCATCTGCACAGCCTGAGTATTCTCCCTGGCCGACTCCAGGATATCGTCGACATACGTCTGATGCAATGCGTTTGAAGGGCTCCGGCCCTGCTGTCTCGCCTGTTTATACGATCCATACCTCGTATTATCTGCACCGCCGACCGATGTATGCCGCGCTGCCTGCACCTGATCCGCCTTTTGTTGGTTCGGCTTCGCCATCTTCGTTCCCGGCTTCGGCTGATTTGGCTTCGCTGTCTTCATCCCCGGCTTCGGCCGGTTCGGCTTTGCTGTCTTCATCCCCGGCTTCGGCTGATTCGGCTTCGCTGTCTTTATCCCTGACTTCGGCTGATTCGGCTGGTTCACATATGGCGATTCTTTATTCGGTCTCGCTTTTTGCGTATCCGCCCCGCCGGGCTTTCCCTTTGGCCTTCTTGCCGCGCTGTTGCGGACAATCGATGAAGCAATAATGATCAATACAATGACCCATATGAGCGCACCCACAAAAAACACGCACCTCCAATCATTTCTTCATGCCTTATCGTAACACAAAAAGGGTGGAAAAAGCAATGACTATGCGCAAAATCAAAATTCCCCGGAAAACTATTGCTTTCCAGGGAATCGGGATTCTGATTCAATGCGGATAACAGGACTCGAACCTGCACGGTCTCCCACTGGTACCTAAAACCAGCGCGTCTGCCAATTCCGCCATATCCGCATATCACGATATGACAGCCGAACCATGCCCTCACATCGTACCGATATAGTATAACGGATAACTTTTCTGATTTCAACCCAAAAGGTGAGGAAATGTGAAGCCTTTTTGATCATGTTCCGCATCATAATAATTACATTATCCCTGCGCCATCCCTTCCTGCATCAGCGGCGACAGTACGACTTTTCCCTCACGCCGCGTCTCATCCATAAGGATAATCCGCTGGTTTTCCGACCCCCGAAAAGAAAGCATCAGGTTCTTCTGTTCCTCAACAAAAGGCCCGTCGACAAGTACGTCGACATATCCAAGCAGTTCCTCCGTATAAGGCGTATATTTTTTCCCGCCTTCCGTCAGATCGGTCTCCAGAATATATCCGGTAAATACCCAGATCGTTTTTCCCGGATAGGTCTGCTTTACCGTGCGGACAAAGTCAATCAGTCCCTCCTGATTCTCCGGTTCAAAAGGATCGCCGCCCAGTAATGTCAGCCCTGAAATATACGACGGTTTTAACTGCTCCAGAATCTGCCGCCCGGTCTCCTCCGTGAATTTTTCTCCGTTACAAAAATCCCAGGTATCCGGCTGAAAACAGCCCTTGCATCGATTACGGCAGCCGGATACAAAGAGACTGACCCGGACGCCCGGACCATTCTCCGTGCTGAACGCCTTAATTCCTGAATAATACATAATATTTCTCCGCAAACAGCATTACCTGCACTCCGGGTGCAGGTAATGCTGTTATCTTTTCTCATTTACATTTATTTTTACAGATGCAATACTCTTTCCTTGATTTCCTGCGTCCGGCCCTGATTCCAGTACTGAGTGCCGATGTATCCGCAGGTCCGCCGCGCCACATTCATGGTATTCTGGTCACGGTTTCCGCAGCTCGGGCACTCCCAGAAGAGCTTGCCGTCCTCTTCCTTAATCTGAATCTCGCCATTATAGCCGCAGACCTGGCAGTAATCACTCTTGGTATTCAGCTCCGCATACATGATATTATCATAAATGTACTGAATCACTGCGATAACCGCTTCCAGATTGTTCTGCAGGTTCGGCACTTCCACATAGCTGATCGCGCCGCCGGGGGAGAGCGCTTGGAACTGCGCCTCAAATTTCAGCTTCTCAAACGCGTCAATCTCCTCGGTCACATGGACATGATAGCTGTTGGTAATATAATTCTTATCCGTCACACCCGGAATCACGCCAAAGCGCTTCTGCAGGTATTTCGCAAACTTATAAGTCGTGGACTCCAGCGGAGTGCCGTACAGGCTGAAGTCGATATTGTTCTCCGCCTTCCACTTTGCACAGGCGTCATTCATATGCTGCATCACTTCCAAGGCAAACGGCGTTGCCGAAGGATCCGTATGGGATTTTCCCGTCATATAGCGAACACATTCGCACAATCCCGCGTATCCAAGAGAAATGGTGGAATAACCGCCATAAAGCAGCTTATCGATCGGTTCACCCTTTTTCAGTCGTGCCAGCGCTCCGTGCTGCCAAAGAATCGGCGCCACATCGGACGGCGTTCCTTTCAGACGGTTGTGCCGGCACATCAATGCACGGTAACATAACTCCAGGCGCTCGTCAAAGATCTGCCAGAACAGATCCATCTTTCCGCCGGAGGAGCAGGCGATGTCTACCAGATTTAAAGTCACCACACCCTGGTTAAACCGGCCGTAATATTTCGGTTTCCCGGTCTCGGGATCCACATAAGGCGTCAGGAAGGAACGGCAGCCCATGCAGGTATAGCAGTGTCCCTCACCGTTTTTATCAATCTTATTCTGCAGCATGACCTTCTCAGAAATATAGTCCGGCACCATCCGCTTTGCCGTGCACTTCGCGGCAAGCTCCGTCAGATACCAGTAAGGAGTGCCTTCGCGGATATTATCCTCCTCCAGAACATAAATAAGCTTCGGGAAAGCCGGTGTAATGTATACGCCTTTTTCATTTTTGATTCCCTGAATCCGCTGCTTTAAGACTTCCTCCGTCACCATAGCCAGATCATCCCGCAGCTGTCCCTCCGGAACCTCATCGAGATACATGAAAATCGTGATAAACGGCGCCTGACCGTTAGTCGTCATCAGCGTGATGACCTGATACTGGATCATCTGCACGCCCTGCTTGACTTCCTTTTTTACACGCATCTCAGCCACGCGGTTGATCGTCTCCTCATCTGCTTCGATGCCGGTCGCCTGAAACTCCGCAGCCACCTCTTTGCGGTACTTTTCACGGCTGACCTGAACAAACGGAACCAGGTGCGCCAGAGATATGCTCTGTCCGCCGTACTGGGAGCTGGCGATCTGCGCCACAGCCTGTGTCGCGACGTTGCAGGCGGTGGAAAAGCTCTTCGGACGCTCGATCATCGTCTCACTGATGACCGTGCCGTTCTGCAGCATATCCTCTAAGTTCACCAGGCAGCAATTGTGCATGTGCTGCGCAAAATAATCGGAATCATGAAAGTGAATCAGCCCCTGCTCATGAGCCTCCACGATATCCTGCGGGAGAAGAAATCTCCTGGTGATATCCTTGCTCACCTCGCCCGCCATATAATCACGCTGTACACTGTTGACCGCCGGGTTCTTGTTGGAATTCTCCTGCTTCACTTCCTCATTGTCAAACTCCAGAAGACTTAAGATCTGCTCATCCGTCGAATTTGCCTTACGAACCAAAGCCCTCTTGTAACGGTACGTAATATAATTGCGAGCCACGGAAAACGCCCGCTGGTTCATGATCTGGTTCTCGACAAAGTCCTGAATCTCCTCCACGGACAATGCCCGGTTCATGCCCTCGCAGATGGTCCGCATATTCGCGGAAATAACCGCGATCTGCTCCGGCGTCATTTTTTCCACATCCGAGACACTGTCGTTCGCCTTTACCACGGCTGCCGTGATCTTGTCCAGATCAAAAGGAACCTCTGTTCCGCTTCGTTTGATAATTTTCATGAAAACTCTCCCTTCCGGTCATTGGCTGCTGTATGAAATACAGCTGCTGCTTTTGTCCACGCACGCTCTTGGAACGATTCCCCGCAGGAAACCGTACACTCTGGCACTTTATAATAATAAGATCATTTCTGATATTTTTATATCACAGGAAATCATGTACTTTAATACTTTACAACAAATTCTTCCCTACGAAATAAAAACGGGTTTTGCAGCGTCGACGACGTTGCAAAACCCATTCTACTATATCTTGTGGTTGTTTGCAAGGAAAAAATCTATATCTAGTGATTTTCGGTAAAAATACACAAGATATTCCATAAAACCGGCTTTCCCGGCTTTTGCCGGGTGGTTTTCCCTGCCGATACCTACTTCGTTTCATTCACATTGAACTCCGAAATATAGTCCTTTGTCCAGTCCACATCCTCCGGTCCGAAATACTGGATCGTGCAGGCTTTCCGCTTGGTGAAGAACTCCAGCGCATCAGAAATCTGCGCCTTATACTGGCCGCCCATAAGCGAACCCTTGGTACCGCCGAACGGCAGATACGGCATGGACGCCGGAACACCGATATTGACGCCGATCATACCGGAATTCGTATTGATCAGGAAATCCTGCGCCACGATGCCGGACTCGGTAAAAATACTTCCGCCGTTTCCGTAGACCGATTCATTGATCAGATCGATGCCTTCCTTATAACTTTTAACCTTGATGAGCGACACTACCGGACCGAAAACTTCTTCCTTCGCAATTTCAAAATCCTTTGTCACACCCTCAATGATGGTCGGTCCGACAAAGAAACCGTTTTTATTTGCCTCCGGCAGCTTTTCCCGGATATTCCTTCCGTCCACGATAACCGTTCCGCCCTCCGCTTCCGCGCGCTCAATAAACCCGTGAATTCGCTTTACGGCAGCCTCTGAAATCACCGGCCCCATATACACGTTCAGATCGTTGGCGTCGCCGACGGCAGTCTCCTCAGCCGCGCGGATCATCGCAGCCTTTACGCTGTCATAGACCGTCTCCTCCACAACAACATTCGCCGCGGCCATGCACCGCTGTCCCGCCGCTCCGAAGCAGGCGTTTTTGAAATTTTTCACAAAGCCGGAGATATTCACGGACTGCTCCACGATCGCCGTATTTTTCGCACCGGCGAGGATCATAGATTTCTTATTGGTTTTCGCGCAGCCCTCCGCGATGATCTGTCCGACCTTCGAAGAGCCCACAAACGCCATCGCCGCAATATCCGGGCTTTCCAGCATCTGCGTCACCACCGGCGCGTCGCCGTTAACAAGGTTAAAAACACCTGCCGGCAAATCCATCCGATCAAAGACATCCGCGATCGCCTGCATGAACATCGGGCTCTGCTCCGACGCCTTAAACACCATCGTATTGCCGGTCACCAGAGCAAATGGAACAAACCACCCGCAGACCAGCGCCGGAAAGTTAAACGGCGCCAGCGCGCCAATCACGCCGATGGGCTCCCGGCGAATCTCCGCCTCCACTCTCGTGCTGACCATGATCTTGTCTCCGCGCATAATCAGCGGAAATCCACAGCAGGTCTCCGTGGACTGAATGATGCGGTCCATCTCCGCAAGAGCATCCGTGTAATGCTTGCCCTGGTCGGTGGCAATCAGCTTTGCAAACTCTTCCTTCCGCGCCACCAGCTCATTGCGGAACGTAAACATATACTGTACTTTCTGCGTCATCGGCACCTTCGACCATGTTTTAAACGCTTCTTTTGCGGAAGCAATCGCCGCTTCCATATGTGCTTCTGTCGTCACCGGCACCTGCGCGATCACGGCTCCGGTAGAGGGGTTCGTTACGTCCATGTATCTGCCGCCGGTATTCTCCGTCCAGGCACCGTTTATGTAATCTTTTAAAATCTGCATGAGTTATCCTCCCGTTTTATGTAAGAAATAAGACTTTCACATTCCAACGCGAACACGTTGATTTTCTGTTCCGGAACTCCGTACTGTCTAAATATCATCTGCAATTATACGTGCCCGTTATGAAACATCTCCATGCTAAATTCCAAGAATCTCCGCATCCACAATCGCCAGCACTTCATCCATCTTCGCCATCTCTTCCCGCACCTGCTCCTCCGTGATAATCAGCGGCGGGCAGATCAGGACCATATTCTCATGGGAATACGTCATAAAGCGGCGCTCTTTCAGAAGCCCGATGATTTTGCCCATGATTCCATCCGGATCTTTGCCGTAAGGAACCATCGGCTCTTTTGTGGCTTTATCTCTTACCAACTCAATCGCGGAGAAAAGTCCGATATGACGAACCTGGCCGACACAGGCATACTTCTCCACATAACTGTCAAGGATTTCCGCCAGCACCGCGCCGGATTTTGCCACATTTTCCTCGATTCCCAGCTCTGCGTACTGGCCGACGCAGACCACGCCCGCCGCGCAGGCCAGCGGATGACCGCTGTAAGTCAGCCCGCAGGAGAGCACATTATCGTCAAAGTATGCCGCAATCTTCGAGGATACGATCACACCACCAAGCGGCACATAACCGCAGGTCACGCCCTTGGCGAAGGTAACAATATCCGGCACCACATCAAAATTCATAAACGCAAAGGCTTTTCCGGTCCGGTACCATCCGGCCATTACCTCATCGCAGACCATCAGAATGCCATACTTATCGCAGAGTGCGCGGACGCCCGGGAGATAGCCTTTCGGCGGAATGATGACCCCGTTGGACCCGGTAATCGTCTCCATCACGATCGCCGCAATCGTCTGCGGTCCCTCATACTGAATCTGCTCCTCCAGTTTTTTCAGATAAAACTCGGTCGCCGCTTCCTCCGAAGCAAATTCAACCGGCTCTCTGTAAATATACGGATCCATAAATTTCACAAATCCGGGAACGCCCGGCTCCAGCGCGTATCTTCTGGGCTCACCGGTCAGGTTGCCCGCACCGAAAGAGGATCCGTGGTAACTGCGGTAACGGCTGAAAATTTTATTTTTTCCGGTAAACATCCGTGCGATTTTCACCGCATTCTCATTGGCGTCCGCCCCGGCATTCGTGAAAAAGACCTTGCCGAATCCCTCCGGCATCATACCGATGATCATTTCCGCAAGTTCGGCACGCACGTCTGAACCGTAAGAAGGCCCGACAAAACAGTAGCGGTCCGCCTGCGCTTTGATTGCATCCGCGATCGCCTGATTCCCGAAACCGAGATTTAAGTTTACCAGTTGTGCGGACATATCCGCATAACGGTTCCCATCATAATCATAAAAGTAAATGCCGTCCGCCTTTTCCACCGGCAGCGGATTGATGCCCGCCTGTTTGCTCCAGGACTGGAGCACGTATGTTTTCTGTTTCTCTGTAATCTGTTTTGCGTCCATAATCATTGCCTCCCTGCTGTTTATTGTTTGCTCAATGAATCGGTTATTACGTAACTCTTACTTTTCATACCATCCGATCGGTCCGCTGTCCAATGCAATATTCACCTGCTTGGTCTCCATGTACTCATCCAGACCATTGGTTCCCAGTTCCCGGCCGAACCCGCTCATGCGGTAGCCGCCCCAGGGCGCTGCCGTATACGTAGGCTGGTTGCAGTTAATCCAGAGGATACCGGCGCGAATCTCCTTCATAACGCGAAGTGCTTTTGCGATATTCAGCGTGCAGACAGTTCCCGCCAGACCGTACTCTGTATCATTGGCCAGTTCGATGGCTTCCTCTTCCGTCCGGAAGGTACTGATACACGCCACCGGGCCGAAGATTTCTTCTTTCATGATCGTCATATTCTGTGTACAGTTGTCAAATATCGTAGGTTTGATATAAAATCCCTTCGCACACTCACCCTCCGTATAACGGTATCCGCCGGTCACAAGAGTTGCCCCCTCGCTCTTGCCGGCTTCAATGTAACGCAGGACTTTATTCATCTGTGCCTCGGAAACGACCGGTCCGATATCCGGATTGTCAAATCCGTTCCCGATGGTCATAGCTTCTGCCTTTTCCTTTAACCGGGCGACAAATTGATTGTGAATACTCTCTTCCACGTAGATTCGCGCGCAGGCGGAGCAAACCTGTCCCTGATTAAAGAAGGTGCCCACCATCGCCCATTCCACGGCACCCTCCAGATCACAGTCCGCAAAAACAAGGTTCGGAGACTTTCCGCCAAGCTCGAGGCCGATCTTCTTCACATTCGCCACGGCATCCGACATAATGCTCTGCCCCACCGCGGTGGAGCCCGTAAAGGTCACCATATCCACATTCTTGCTCGCCGCCAGAATATGTCCGACATTCGCACCGGAACCCAGAACCAGATTGACGGAACCGGCCGGCATTCCCGCCTCCTCAAAAATCTCGAATAGCCGTACTGCCGAGAGCGGGCAGTCCGAGCTGGGCTTAAAGATAATGCTGTTGCCCGCCGCGATGGCCGGCGCCAGCTTCCATGTCGCCATAAGCAGCGGATAATTCCACGGTGTGATCAATCCGCAAACGCCCACCGGCTCCTTGATCGTGTGGGTATACATGGGGCCAAAGCCATTCGGAACATCCATCGTGACGCCGCCGGGCGCCAGGATCATCCCGGCATAGTATCTGAAACAATGAATCGCGTCGTCCACATCCGCCTCTGATTCTCTGAGCGGTTTCCCGTTATCCATGGTATCCAGACGCGCCAGCTCGTCCTTATGCTTTTCCATCAGCGCCGCAATCTCAAGAATCTTATCCGCGCGCTCCTGCACATCCAGATCGCGCCATTCCCGCGTCTTATAAAACGACTTCTTTGCAGCCGCGATGGCCAGCTCGGTATCCTCCGGCGTACTGTCCGTCATCAGGCAGATTACCTCCCCTGTCGCGGGGTTGATTACGTTGCGCGTCGCGCCGGACGCGGACGCCGTCCATGTACCGTTAATATAGTTTTGTTTCATCTCCATAATGTCTCCATTTCCCTTTACTCGTACTGGTTTACTCTCACATACCGCTTCCGGCAGCACACTGCCACAACCACTCCCACGGCTGCGAGGATCGCTACCCAGACCGCCACCGGGTAATCGGAGAGATGGAAGCAGCGAATATTAATCCACATCTGATTCAATTCCGCCATTTTTTCAGTGGAAAAATACTCCATGATTGTCGCCCGCTCCAGCACATCTTCCGAAGGGTACTGGGCGAAAATCTGACGGGAAGCTTCCTCCTCATCGACCAGAACAATGTAATCCTCATCTTCGTTATCGCCGCTGAAATAGTAACCCAGAGGATATTCCACGACATCCTCCTCGTCCTCCGAGGCATAACACCAGTTTGCATAATCAAACATGGTCGTATCATCCTCATTTCCGGCGATTACGGAAGTGTAACCGATGTAATACATATTCCGCACGGCGTTTTCCGGCATGGAGATAAAGTTGACAAACGCTTCGGCTGCCTGCTGTTTCTCGGTATCATCACCGATGCCGTCCTTTAGCATCACCCAGCCATCCATCCATATATTGGTGCACTCTTCAGGAACCGCAAATTCCAGGTAAACATCATCCTCCTCTGCCTGATCCATGGAATACACCGTGTCGCCGGACCACTGATAGTTGCCGACAATCTTCCCAGCCACAATATCCGCTTTTCCGCTGTCCGTCTCAAACGAATAGGCGTTCCGGCTGATTTCCGTCAGAACTTCCTCGACACCGGCAATTGTCTCCGTACTGACGTCGTTCATCTCCTCCTGCAAACGCTCGCTGTAATCCTCCGACTGCGTAAACTCATCGGAAGTCAGCAGATCTCTTTTATAAATAGAGAGCGCCATGAAATAGGAATCTCTGGAACTGTCTTTAATACTGATCTGCTTATTGTAATCGTCATTTAACAGGATTGTAAGCGAGCTCATCTCCTCCGCAGAAACTTCTTCCGGATCATAAACCATGCCGGTAATGCCCCACATATAGCCCGCAGCATATTTACTCCAGGGTTCACCGTTGATCTCGTTACTGTCATAAATGTCTTTAATAAAAGGGGACACATTGTTGATATAATAATTCGTCTCAACGGAGGTATCAAAAAACTCATCCGAATACTCCAGAACCTTATCCTCCGCGATCAACTTCATAAACATATAATCGGAAGGGCATACCAGATCAAACTCATTGCCCAGACCCATCAGCGTATAAAGTTCCTCGTTGGTTCCAAAGGTAGAGTATTCCACTTTCACCTTTTTCCCGTATGTCTCGTAATACCACGCTTCAAAATCCTCGATCATACTGTTTTCACCGAGAACCGTCACGCCGTTATCCAGGTCGATGGCTTCCTCCTCATCCCAGTCGCCCTCATCAATATATTCTTCCCAGTTACTGATGCGCAGGACGATCGTTTCATCGTCAGCACCTGATTCTTCCGCCGTTTCAGAAGCTCCGGAAACCTCTTCGACAGAAGCAGCCTCTATCGCACCCGTCACTCCGTCATCATCCGCTGCCGCAGCCGGAACTGTCATACTGCTTCCTGCCGCAGTAAACAAAAAACAGCCCGCCGCTAATATTGCAAGTATTCTTCTGCCTCTCATCCCTGCGTCACCGTCCCTTCTTCTTTTTTCGCTGCGGAACGGTTCATGCCCACGACCACTAGAATCACAATCACAAAAATAATGGTGGACAGTGCCCACAGCGCTGTCTTGATACTGGTCTGCGCACCCCTCGTCGCGTTTACCACGTAGGTGCTGATCGTATCAAAGGTTGACGGTTTCGTGTATGTGGCGATGAAATAATCATCCAAAGCCAATGTAATTGAAAGCATAAATCCGGAAACGATGCCCGGCATAATCTGCGGAATCAGTACCTTGCGCAGTGCATAGAACGGGCGTGCGCCCAGATCCAGAGCCGCCTCATAGAGATTATCATCCATCTGCTTTAATTTCGGAATCACCGACAGATAGACGAACGGCGAACACAAGACCACATAACCAACCACGATGGGGATAAATGTATCCCGGCTGATTCCCAACACAACGACCAGCAGAATACAGATGGAAAAACCGGTCACAACCTCCGCGTTGACCACCGGGATCTGGTTGATTGTCCGGATTACCGCCGCCGGTCCTTTTTTCGAATAGTAAGCGCCGATGGCGCCCAGCGTCCCGAGTACGGTCGAGATCGCAGATGTCACCACAGCAAGAATGACCGTCCCGCGAATCATCACCAGCAATTCCTCCGAAGTGAACAGAGTGATATAGTTCTGGAGGGAAAAGGCATGAATTCTACCGATCTGTGCCGAATCCGTAAAACTGTACACCGCAAGAATCAGAATCGGCAGATAAATAAAGCAAAGCACCAGCGCCAGAAAAATGGTCTGTCCGTATTTCTTCTTATTCAAAAGATCGCGCCTCCTCTCTCAGAAGCCTCCGCGTCGCCATACCTGTTCAGGCATCCGGAAACGATAAAGATGATGGCCAGCAGCACCAGCGAGATCATGGAACCGTTGTTCCAGTTTTCCACGTTGAAATAGCTGCCAATCAGGCTGCCCATGATATAGGTGCTGTTGTACAGCATATCAAGAACGACATAGTTGGTCATCGCCGGCAGAAATACCATCATCACACCGCTGATGATACCCGGCACAGACAAAGGCAGCGCCACCTTGAAAAAACACTGCCGCGGCGTTGCGCCCAGATCCGCCGCCGCTTCCATCACTCCGTCATCCAGCTTTGCCAGCTGGTTATAAATCGGGAGAATCATAAACGGCAGAAAATCATACGTCATTCCGATGATCGTGTTGACCATGGGGAAAAACGCCATATTTCCCTCGATCGCCGTCAACACCTCTTTCATCGCCGTGATGCGCAGGGTAAAGTTAATCCACATCGGCATCACAAAAATCATAATCAGAGAAGTGCTCTGCTTCCATTTCCCTCTCGCCAGAATAAAAGCCGTCGGATAGGCAATCAGCAGACAGACCAGCGTCGTCAGCACGGAAATGATCGCACTGTACACCAGCGTGCCTATAGTATTCCGGTTTGTGAAAAAATCCATCAGATTCTGCAGGGAAAACTGCCCGCTTCCGTTAGTAAAGGCGTAATATACGATCACCACCAGCGGCGCAACCACAAACAGCAGAAGAAAGATCAGATATGGGATTCCCAGCTGTTTTCTGGAAAAACCGGCTCTTTTCATGGTTACAGTCCCTCCCCTCTACTTTTTCAGTTCCACCTGAATTCCGCCTGCGTCCACGCTGACGCTGACGCGGTCGTCCATGTTCCACAGATCCGGATCGTCCACAACAAAATCTTCCTCATCGTCTGTCCGGACAATATACTGATAATGGTCACCCTTATAGAGCAGCTGGATGATATTTCCGACGGCAATCCCGCTCTCCAGATCATCGCTCATATGAATATGCTGCGGTTCCACCGAAGCGATGACATGAATCTTCTCCGGCGTCACCTCCTCGCCCTTGCTGTCACGAAGTCTTCCATTCTTAATCGCGGATCCCGGATAGAGAGAAGTTATGTCAACGTCCACCGGCATACCGAAGAAATCAACTTTATATTCATCGGTCACCGTACACTCATATTTGTTGCGCATCACATCCACCGGCATGACATGGATCCCGTCCGGCTCAATCTCGATGCCCACCGCGCTCCCCGGTTTCACACTCTTTGTCGTCTGAATGACCACCTCATTTTTCCCGGAAAGCACCGTAATCTCATAGTGGATACCCTTGAAAATCACAGAATCTACCACGCCCCGGATTTTTCCCGCGGACGGTTCCGTGATGATGACATCCTCCGGACGCACCACGACGTCCACCGGCGTACCCTCCTCATAAGGATCCAGACAGACAAAATCCGCGCCGCAGAAACGGACGACCTTATCCCCGGTCATAATTCCACTGTAGAGATTGCTCTCGCCGATGAAATCCGCCACAAATGCGTTCATCGGCTCGTTATAAATCTCCTCCGGCGTGCCCACCTGCTGAATCTCACCATCGGACATCACGACGATCTTATCCGACATCGTCAGGGCTTCCTCCTGGTCATGCGTCACATAGATAAAAGTAATGCCCAGCTTCTGATGCATTTCTTTCAGCTCCAGCTGCATCTCTTTTCTCATTTTCAGATCAAGCGCGCCGAGCGGCTCATCCAAAAGCAAAATCTCCGGCTCATTGACCAGCGCACGGGCGATCGCAATCCTCTGCTGCTGTCCGCCGGAAAGTGTCGTGACTTTGCGCTTTTCAAAGCCTTCCAGATCTACCATTTCCAGAACCCTGCGTACTTTTTTTATAATCTCAGCCTTCGGCAGTTTTTTCAGCTTAAGACCGAAAGAAATATTCTCAAACACATCCAGATGTGTGAAAAGCGCATAGCGCTGAAACACCGTATTGATCGGGCGCTGGTACGGCGGAAGCATGCTGATGTCTTGCCCATTCAGCAAAATTGTCCCTTTCGTAGGCAGTTCGAAACCCGCGATCATGCGCAGCGTCGTCGTCTTGCCGCAGCCGGAAGGTCCCAGGAAGGTGACAAACTCACCCTTTTTCACTTCCAGATTAAAATCCTCCACAGCAACAAAGTCTCCGAACGCCTTGGTGACATGCTTCAGTTCCACCATGATGTCCTTTTTTTCCATCTGTTTTCCTCCCAAATGTTAGTTTTGCACTTTCGAAACCAGATTTTTTCTCTCATCCGTACGCTTTCAAAAGTGACTGAATTATCTCCCTCTTTTCTCAGTATCAGGCATTTGATTCATGACTTTTTGTCCTCTGGTGCTTACAGATAATGATATCTGCGGATTGCTCCGTGCTACGCACCCCCCAGAATCCTCAAATCATCTCTTCAAGGATCGCCTCTTCCGCCAGCTTCTCCGCGTAGGGCGAATCCTTCTCCTGAATGCCTGCCGGGAATCCGTAAACCGCCATCTTCTCCACGAACGGATCCGGGTCGAAGGTCTCCGGACCGCAGACGCCGCTGCCGCTCCAGATGCCGTTTGCGATCAGATCCAGCATCACCACCGGGCCGACCGCTGTCTGCGCGACAACAGAATTCGTGCCGTATTTCGCGAGGCATTCCTGATTATCCGCCACCTGATACAGATAAACCGAGCGGTCAAGGCCGTCTTTTTTGCCCGTCACCCAGGTGCCGGCGCATCCCTTTCCGACCATCACCTTTGACGTCTCCAGCGGCGACGGTGCTACTTTTACCAGAAAATCACGCGGTGCAATCTCGGAATCCCCGACTTTAATCTTCATTGTAGCATCCGCCATGCCGAGGGCTTCCAGATTCTTCAGCATCGTCCGAAACTCCGGCGTTACCCCATACTTAAATGTCACGCGGTTGCAGTCGATCACACGCGGGACCAGTAATACCTCCTCATGCTCGACGTTAATGACTTCCACATCGCCGATCCCTCCCGGGAAACAGAAAACCTCCGGCTCGGAGAAATTCTCCGTCGTAAACCAGCCCCGCTCCTTTTCCCAGATAATCGGCGGATTTAAGCACTCCTCGATCGTTGTCCAGACGGAAAATCCGAACGAGACATCCACCCCCGGAACTTCATAGTTATCACCATCCCGGACATTGATCTCGTCAATCTCGTCAAACATATGCTTCGACGCGTATTTTGCAAAAACGTCCGCCACGCCGGGCTCCACGCCGGATCCAACCAGCGCCAGCAGGCCTTTTTCCTTCCACTGATCATAACGGTCAAACTGATAATCGCCCAGCTTGATATACGGCAGCTCAAACGGTTTCTCCGGATGGCGTTTCGACAGCGTCATCGCGCAGTCCATGTAACCGACGCCTGCCTCATACGCCGCGTCAAAGATCGTCTCATTAAAATTCGGCGCAACCAGATTCAGGATAAAATCGCAGTCATACTTTTTTACCATAGCGATAATCGCCGCACCGTCCGCGGCGTTAATCTGCTCCGCGATAAACCGCGGCTGCCCTGCCAGAGCCACAACTTCCTGCGCCCGCGCAAGATCGTAATCCGCTACGACCATCTGCTCCAGCCATTTTGCTCCGCTCGGCTCCGATTTGATCAACATTACCGCTGACTGTCCGACTCCGCCTGCTCCGATCATTAAAAGTTTCATGGTAACATCCTCCTTGCAAACATGCGCGGGAATCTGTCTGCCATATGCTCAAAAGTGAATAATAACCATTATACACACATGACAGAAAAATTCCAATTGTTAACGTTTATGTACAAAAAAGAGAGCAATGATTTCCTTCTCATCGGGAACACCATTGCTCTCTTCTTTTATCTGAATCTATATGGTTTTAATTATAATTTTACAAATGTCTTTACTTCTACCTCCAGCCGGATATCCAGTTCCTTCGCCATCTTCAGATACTCATCGACTTCGTCAAAAGTCAGCATATCGGAGGACAGCAGCCCGACCTGGTCATAGTGCCCGCGGACAAACATTTTGGTAAATAGTGCCCCGCACTGGCCGGTCAAATACATCTCGCCGGTGATTCCGGCCCGCTCAAAGGACTCCCTGCAGCCGGGCGAGTACACGTAGGTCTCCACCATTACATCCTGTCCGTCCTTCTTCTCCGTGGACTCTACCACAAAAGCGCCCTCGTCCTTTACCAGCCCCTCGTCGAGAATCTCTTTAATCTCCTCGCGATACTTCGGCGCCGGAGGCAAATGCTCCAGAACTACATCAAACGGAACAAAGGTATGCCCGTGGAACGTCTCCTCTTCTCTGGATAAAAGTCCCGCACGGTACAGCGGAGTAGCAAACTCAACGCCGACGCCGCCATACTTGAAATTGATGTTTTTCGCTCCCTTAAAATGCGTATCCTTATTGATACCCATATAGACCGGCTCGTCGTGTGCGTGCTCCACCAGCTTTACGTCGTTGGCGCAGCCCTTGAACTTCCGGTATACCGGCAGCGAATGCGGCTCCGTCTCGACAATCACGCCATCCTTCAAGGCAAATGTTGGATCTGTCATATCCGACAGCGCCGTAAACGGCGACCACCAAAACGGCAGAAAGCGCTTCGCCTCAACGCCCTCATACACCATCATCAGGATATCATCGCAGGTATCCAGATAACGCATGGAGTTGCGCGCCGCCACACACATCAGCCCCGGCGCAGAACCGGTGCCGATAATCGCCAGCTTCCCGATCGCCTCAAACCGATGTCCGTAATTGTCATACAGCATCTGTATGCACTTCGGCCACCAGGGATCCAGCACATCCGTCGCGGCAAAATCCTGATAATTGCACTTCACCGCCAGCGCGGCCTCCAGCACATTCGGCGCGAATCGGATCGGCAGCGCATTCACAATCAGGTCAACGCCCTCGGCCGCCTCAATGATGCTGTCCACATCATTCGCGTCCACATAAAGTCCTTTCGCTTTTTTCAGGATTTTTACCAGCTCATCCACGGCCTTGTGATCCGTGTCCGCACAGCGGATTTCTGTTACTTCGGGTTCCTCATCCATTCTCTCTGCTACTGTAGTGCCCTGTGCTCCGGTTCCCAGAACCAGAATCTTTTTCACCTTATTCATGATAATCTCCTTATTTACTCGTATTGATTACAATCGGTAGTAACTGGTTCATATCAGAGCGTTAGATGCCTTCCAGATAGAGTGACATAAAAAATACCAGTTTTAAAGGTAGATCTGAGCCATCCATTCTTTCACCTCTTTTCGATACCGGATATATTTTATATGATACACGAATATCTCCGTGCTTTGCAAGTAATTATGTTTTCTCAGGATGTGTCAGATGATATCAATATATTTACAATGCAACTTTGTAGGGGCGCTTTTAGCTGAGGCGAAATCCAGCGCTTACGGAGACTTAGGCTCGAAGGCTAACCATTTTTTACAGCCGGCTCATCAGGCGCATCCTCTGATTAATCAGCGACACGCGCTGCAGCTCCCCCTCCACTTCCGTCAGGTTTTTATAACTAAGCTTATCTTCAATCTCCTGCATAAAAATCTTCCGATATTCCCTCGGCGAACAGTGATGCCATTTCTTAAAGTATACCGTAAAAATCTTCACATTGGAAAACCCGCAGAGCTCGGCGATTTCCGCCATTGTTTTGTTCGTCGTCAAAAGCAGACGCTCTGCAATGTTGGCCCTGTAGTAAAACAGAATTTCTTTAAAACTCAGGCCCGATTTCCGCAAAAACTCGGAAAGATAGGATTCCGTCAGATGAAATTCCCTGCTTAAGTCACTCAGCGTAACATGCTCCGTCGGGCGTTCTCTGATGTAAGAACTGATCTCATGATACCGCGCAATGTAATTTTCACTGAAATCTGCATTGTCTGACCAGTAAAATAAAGCATCAAATTTATTTACCATAAACAGGAGAAGCGTATCCGCCATATGACAGAGGGTCGTTTTTTGCTCTTCCGATATTTCTTTGCAGTAAACACCTGTTTCTGAAACTGCGCCGCCCGGCAAACCTGATTCTGTCTTCGCCGGTTCCCTGCCGATCTCAAGCGAACTCTCTTTCCTGAATCCGGTCTTGGAAACATCTGCCTCAATCTCCATCAGGTATGACAAAATTCCCAGAATCATGCCCTGTACATTGATGTGCGCCAGCGTCGGATAAGAAGAACTCTTCCCGCCGGCAAATCCCTCCAGAATAAACTCACAATTTCGATATACCGGATATTTTTCATAAAAAGGATCCAATTTCAAATAAAGGGAAACCGTCAGATTCTCTTTCCCGTCATGCAGATCGTACGCGTCGCTGTCCACGGAGATGAATTCTCCCTCCCGAATCAGCGTGTCTTCATATCCGTCAAAAAACTTAATCTCACCGCGCAGGCAGAGAATAATCTCCAGCACATTTTCCGGAAGCAGAGTAAAACGTGACTCTGCTTCATAAACACTATATCCGATTGGAGTATCCGACACCCAGTTAATCTTCTGCATCTCATCTTCCTCCGGCCAGAAAGAAAATCCCCAAAAAATCTTCCTGATTTGTCTCAGGAAATCGAGTGAAACAATAAAAACTTTCCTGATAATAGAAAAACAGAGAAATCACGCCGTGACCTCTCTGCCATAAATATCTTCTGCAATTTTCTGTTAAGTTCTGTATAATTTCTCCTTTTGAAAAACTTTATACTAGTATTTTAACTGCCTTTTGTCAGAAATTAAAGTGGGAAATCCGTGTATTTTCGCATTTTTTTAACACGAAAACATTTGATTTTCATATCAGAATACTTGATTCAAACCCCAAAAACGGCTTACGCCTTTCTTATACCACAACCTCGACAAGTTCGCGGTCTCCTACTATAATGCGTTTCAATCCGATCTGCTTCTTTTTATTAAAATTAAAACTCAGCATATATCCCTTTTGCAAATGATAGTAATCCATGTACTCCAATAATTGGTTCTCCCCGCGCCGATTGTATTCCTGACCATGAAAAATCTTCATCTCGAGAACAAACTGCTCTCCCTTATAATCAATGATCACATCCGTCCGCTTCATATTGCGCGTTCTGGCTTCAATATAATAATTGCCGCTTCCGTTTATAATCGGCTTCAGATAAATCAGAAAAATCCTTCTTCCATTATCCTCGATGAATTTGTCGTCCACATCCGCATAAATATCTTCAAAATACTCACAGAATTTCCGCAATACCAGTTCCATTTGAAGATGACCGCCTATAATAAACTGGTTTTTTTCCATATCCGCTGTCGAAAAAATTCGGTTGTTCATTTCATCTTCGGAAAGGAAAAGATTATACAGCTTGGTCTCAAAAATACGATTTGCTACGGCCACAGAGCCATTCCGTTCTTTCAGAAAACCAAACATTACACCGATACGAATACGCTCATTTTCCGCTTCATACGCATATTTTTCACCCTGAAACAAAATACTGTAAATCATCTCTTTCAGATTCGGATTATCGTTGAGTTTTTTGCTCATATCGTCAAAAAGCGTGTTTGGTTCCTTTAAAATTCTGCTGATTGCTTTCTGAATTGCTTCCTCATTCCAGGCATCCTTTTTTTCCTGCTCCGTGCAGTTATCCTCTATTCTTTCCGCAAGAATCTGACATAATCTGGACACAAGGAACGGATAACCGGAAGTGTAATCATATAAAAGCTGACTGACCTTTTCTATATTCATACCGGTATGCCAGTCTTCTTCATACTGGTTGAGCATAGACACAATATCTTTTGGGGAAAAACTCATGTCTATTTTAAAATCCGCAGCAATGTTCCATGGACTATTATACTTTGATTCCTGCCCCGGGTGAATCTTCTGTTTTAAATTTTTAATGTCATACACACCCGCAAGAATAACAGACCAGAATGTCGTATCTTTTCCCGCCATGCGGTTCAGGTATTTTGTGCGCAACAGACCAAGAAAGGCGAGGAACAACTGATTATCAGAACTCTTATCCACCTCATCAATCATCAAAATCACCTTTTTGCTGCTTGTTTGACACAAGAGGGTAATTTTTTCATCCAGGTCCATCATCGGAAATTCTTCCGAAACAGGCTTTTCCCACTCCGATAAGATGTCTTCTTCCACTCCCTGCCTGCGCAAATTTGTTGCTATCATTCTGACAAATCCCTCAGCCAACGTCTGTTTCGATGTAAAGAAATCATCCGCGGCCTCAAAGCTCAGACTCAGTACAAGGTAATCCTGCTTTAACTTCTCTTCCAACATAAACAGCATCGTCGTTTTTCCATACTGCCTCGCACGGTTGATTGTAAAATACATACCCGGCTCGATATAATCGCTTACGATTTGCTGCACCCGCCCGCTTAAATCTACCATATAATGCAGTTTAGGAACACAAAGACCCGTGACTGTAAATGTTTTTTGCATGAATATCTCCTCTCTCACAGAGCATCCCCGACGTCCACCTGTTACCGGAACTTTCTTTAAGAATCTGATATTATAAAATTAACTCTGATACCAGTTTATAACATTCTAACTTTCACTTCAACAAAAATCATAAATATCCTCCGAAATGCTGCCGTCGTCTGATATAAAAAGGAAAAAACTCTGCGGTGCAACAAAAAAGCTGCACCGCAGAGAAACTATTAACTACTACTATATCAGATGTTCGAAAAAATAATGCTCCTTATGCTCAATAATGCCGCCAACATTCATTTCCCGGACCGCCACAACACGAAACCCCAATTTTTTTTCGTACAGATGCCGTGCGGGTTTGTTCTGCCCACCGGTATCTAATTTCACAGAAATACAGCCTTGTTCTTTTGCAAACCGAAAGATATGCTCAACCAATGCGGATCCATAACCCTTGCCATATTGTCTGGGAGAGATTGCCAGCAAATGAATTACTATTGCCTTCCCCGACGTCCAATTCAAGCCTCTGTATTCCTCCGGCTCCTCATAATCACATACGATGCATCCGCAATATTCATTTTCTGCATTTTGCAGTAGGAATACAATGCCATCTTTTATGTAGTGCATCAGTAAATCAGCAGTCGGGTAAACATCTTTTTGAAATACGGAATATTTCGTCGTACGCTCTTCATAATCCATAATTTCTTCAAACAAGCCGTTTACTGTCTCCCCGTCAGTTTCAACAGCTCTGACTATCAATTCCCTCACCTCTTTTTTACTTCAAATTTTCATCCAGTTCAATCATAATATCCCTGCCGAACTCTTTCCCGTACTTTTTCCGGGAATAGAAGTAGAAAATCACACCGAGGATAATCCACGCGCCGACGACGACCCACTCCTGCCAGATCAGCGCCGAGCTGAATTTTGAAGGAATGATGTAGAGGGAAGTCATAAAGCCCGTCAGACAGACCGCGATCACACCCACAGCCATGCCGCCTTTTACTTTGTAAGGGCGCTCCATCTCAGGCTCCTTTTTCCGCAAAATGCAGTAGGAAATGGATACGAAAAGATACGCTACCACACAGCCGAAGGACGCCGCGTCCACCAGCCATACCAGAATGCCGCGTCCGAAGAACGGAGCAATCACGCAGGCCGCGCCGCAGAGCAGAAGTGCCGCCACCGGGGTCTTTCTCTTGCCCAGCTCCCCGAATTTTTCCGGAAGCATCCGGGACTCACCCATGGAATACATCGCACGGCTGCCGCCCATCAGGAAGGAATTCCAGGAAGTAACAATTCCGCAGAGACCGCCGATGATCAATACCTTGCCCATCATCGGTGAGTGGAAGGCCAGTTCCATCGCTTTGGCTGTCACAAGGCCGGTCTGGGATTCCATTTCCGCCACCATGGCACTCTCAGGCATTACATAGCACACAGCGAAAACGATGAGCAGATACCAGACAATTGCCATAATAATAGAGAAAAGCATTATCCTGCCAATCTTCTTATAAGGAACATTGATTTCCTCCGCTGCCTGCGGAATCACATCAAAACCGACAAAGAGGAAGGGCGTCATGCAGGCTACTTTAAACACGCTGCTGACCGTACTGCCGGTACCGGCGTTCCAGAACTGCTCCGTGATATTTGCCGAATCACCTGAAACACCCGAAGCAACCATCAGAAGGATACCGGCAATCGCGATCACGGCCGTAAGGACAGTCTGAAGAATCGCTGCTGTTTTTGCGCCTGCAATATTGATTGCCGTGATAAAGACAGCCATGACTGATCCAAGCAGAATCGTGGTCAGATAAATATCACGCCCCGCAATGGTATACAGATAAATCTGATTGAAATTCGGGAACAGATAGGTGATAACGGTCGGAAGCGCTGTCGCCTCGAACGCCGCCGTCGCCACGTACGCCAGAATAATCGCCCATGTACAGATAAACGAACCTGTGGATCCCATCGCCCGATAGCTGAATACATGCTCGCCGCCGCACTGAGGCATGGCCGACGTCAGCTCCGCATACGTAAATCCTACAAATACAACCATGGCTCCGCCGATCACAAATGCCAGAATAGAGCCCATAAATCCGGCTGTCTGGATCCAGTCGCCCGAGTTAATGACCCAGCCCCAGCCGATCATCGCGCCGAAGGCAATTACCAGTATATCCCAACTTCCCATTACTTTGTCAAACTTTGATGTGTTTTTTTCCATGTCTTTCCTTTCGTTATTTCCAAATTGAGTGTGTGAATTTATTTCTGTAAATATATCAGATCTTCTATGATAAGTTG
>JAJPZY010000107.1 GCA_021204085.1 Clostridiales bacterium
CCCCCGCCGCCCCCCAGCCCAACACGCCGCCTACGGATCACCCCACCGTACCCCACTCCACAACGTCTGCCATTTATCACCGTCAGTACAGTCCCGTTACCGCTCGAGTCTATCACTTTAACCGGAAGGATCTTTACATTATCCGATGTTCCGTCCGCGATAATACCGGCGACATGCGTCCCATGCCCGTAATCATCGCTCGCATCGTCGTCTTCGTTATAACAGTCATATCCATCTTCTGACAGGATACGCCCGTCCAGATAGACGTTTTCAGCGTTTACGCCGCTGTCGATCACTGCGACAACGACTTCCTCCAGATCATCCTCCGTGCTCTCCTCTGTATCTGTGGCCTCGAGATTTTCCTGCATGACGTCGAGCCCCATGGTCTCCACGCCCCAGGATAAATATACGTCTTCCCCATTCTCATCAGAAAGTGCATAGGACGATACAGCCTCATCCTCCTCATTTTCATATGCGGAGACAACAGCATCGACATAAAGTTCATCCACACACGAATCCGCCGCTAACGCCATGTAGGCATTGATCGTATCCTCTGTGCTTGTATACTGGAGAATGTACTCACCCTGATAGGAAATCACCGCCTCGGCTCCGTAAGAAGAGACAAGCCCTTCCTCCGCCGTAACAATCAGACGCATGGTCTGATAGGGATCCTCCACACTGACCATCGTATCATCGACGTCCAATACCACATAACCGCTCTCCGCCAGATTTTCCGCTGCATCATTTGCATCATCAGAATCCACAGCTGCTTCCATTGCGTCGTCCATAGCATTAACGATTTCGCCATTCTGGTCCGTGATTTCCCCGCTGTCAATATCAATATCCAGCGTGCCATCGTAATCGCAGGGATACTTTGCAAGAAGCGCCGATGTCGCGTCAACATAATCCATGAGTTCCGTATAAATCTCCAGATCGGCCTCTGCATCATCGGCTTCCTGTATATCCGCAACAACTTGTGTCTGATTTAGCGAAGCACTCGAATCAGCTGTCAACTCAGTTTCTGCTTCTACCGCGGATTCTTCCATATCTTCCGACATTTCCGCTGCGGAGGCAGTCCATATCCCCGCTGCACCGAAAAGGAGGGTGCCCGCCAGCATCACGGCTATGATTTTTTTCACATTCTGATTTTTCATCCTGACAGTTCCCTCCTCTGCGATAAAGCTATCCTACCATTTCTTATTATCCAGCCTGCTATACTATTATACTTCAGATTCCAAAGTCATGAATCGAACCGCAAGCGTTCCATTCACAACCATTTTACCTTGGTATCATCGTGTTACGATTTCGACAGTTTCCAGCGCTGTGCCTGTGAAATTGCCGCCGTACAGGTCTGAATATTTGTGCCGGAAGCAACTTCACCGCCATCCAGATACAGGCACCGAGAGGTTGCGCACTTCGGCACCAGATAATAGCTGCCGGTCCCGTCCGGAAGCACCTGCCACAAGGTAGCGGACGAAGACTGCACAATATTCGCGCCGGACGAAGAAGAAGAACCTTTCACCGCCAGATATTTTCCGGACCCTACGACCTTAATCTTATAATAACCGTTGCTCTGATATTCCAGTTTAAACTTTTTGTATTTGCTCTGTGACTTTTTCGCCAGCTGAATATTCGCCCCGGAGGAGTCAGATTTGCTCTTCACGTACAGGCAATAATCGGTGTCAGAACTACTGCAGATATAATATGATCCATTGGAAACGGTCTTGCTCTTACTCAATACCACAAAGACCTTTTTGACCAGCGTCCTCTTCCCGCCGCTGTTCGTCGCAGTGACTTTGTAGGTATACACACCGGGACTCAGCTTTGCGAACTTGATTGAATCATCCACCTTGCTTAGATTGTAAGACTTCGCGTTCGGTTTCACGGTTTTGCCAATCTGTTTCTCGCCACTTGTGTCATAGACCGCCACCGTCAGAGAAGTGATCTTGGTCTCGGATGATACGGTGCCCTTAATTGTGAATGACGAACCCTTGGTAAGCGTTCCTGGTTTGGAAGCCCCACTGATTGTCGCGCCTTTGTACGTCTTCTTCAATGTCCAGCGCTGCGCCGCCGATAAATCCGCTGTCGTAATCTGCACATTTTTCCCAGACGCCGCTTTCCCGTCCTGTAAATTCAGACACTTAGAACGCGCCTCTCTCGGCACGATATAATAAGAGCCAGTTCCATCCGGCAGCACAAACCAATTTGTCGCATTGGAAGAAGACTGCTTCACATTAGATCCCGAGGACGTTCCGGAAATCGTCAGGTACTTTCCCGATCCCACATCCTTAATCTTGTAATAGCCGTTTTTCTGATAGATAAATTTGAACTTCTGATACTCGGTCGTCGTCGACTTTTTGGCCAGCTGCACATTCGCGCCAGAAGAATCTGAACTGTTCTTAATGGCGAGACAATACGAAGTATTTACATTGCTGGTTATATAATAATAGGTGCCATCTGCAATGGTTTTACTTGTGCCGTAAACAACAAAGACCTTATTTACCAACGTTTTCGTCCCGGCACTGTTCTTCGCCGTTACTTTATATCGATAAACACCGGCCGTTAATCCCCCGAACTTGATGGAATTGTCCACATTACTCAAATCGTAACTCTTACTGTTCGGAGAAACTGTTTTACCAATCTGTTTATTTCCGGATACATCATAGACCGCCACTGTCACAGAAGTAATCATGGAATTCGACGTAATCGTGCCGATAATATCAAATGAGCTTCCCTCTTTCATCGTTCCCGGCTTTGACGCATTTCTGATCGAAGCCAGCGTCGTCGTGTCCTCAGCGGAGTCGTAATCAGAGTTCGTTCCGGAGCCCGTGACAGTCCCTGTCGTATAATACTCGAAATCCAGATCTACATTACCGGATATGCCGCTCACTGAGCCCTGGGAGGTAAACTGCCAGAACCGGTAAGCGCCTGTGTAGGTTGTGGTTTTTGACTCTGCGGAGGCAAAACTGGGGTACAAGGTGTAATCCGTAGAAGATGTATACGTGTAATACGGATACTGCGCCACCCAGATGGTATATTTCTCCTCAAGCGTACTGGTCTCCCACTTATTATCATTTTTAAAATGTGAAGCACTGCTGTACATCAGCCCGGTATATCCGCAATCCTCCACAAAATCGAGAAAGGCAATTGCGTTGCTTGACCGCTGGGAACTGCTCAGCCCGTAATTGCGGTAAGAAGAATTATCATATCCTTCGCAATCATAGCAAACCGGATAGGAGATATCATAATCATCGATAAGACTTACGACAAACTCTGCTTCCTCCTCGGCCTCCGTCTCCGTCAGCGCCGTGGAGAAAAAGTAGACGCCCACCTTAATACCGGCAGCCAGGGCACCCTCTATGTTCTGAATCGCATAAGAATCCTGCGTAATCGTTCCGGAGGTGTATCCCCGGTATCCGACACGAATAAACGCAAACGTCACGCCATCTGCAGCGACCTTTTCCCAGTCAATATCCGCCTGATATTTCGATACATCGATACCATACGCCTTAATCTCACCGGTGGACTCAAGCGCAGCGGCTGAGACCGTCAGGTCATCCTCAATCGCGGAATCCAAGATTGGACGCTCATACTCCGGATCGTCATACATAGCGTCCACATCATCCGCGGTGACAGCAAGCTCAATATCATCTGCGAGTTCCGCGCTGCCTGCCTCATCTGCAGAGTCTGCAGCATCCTCATTGCTCTCTTCATCTGCGGCATCCTCATCATCCGTATCATCTGCGTTGTCTGCTTCATCTGACTCTGCACTGTCCGCAGAAAGAACCTCCGCAGATGATTCATCTTCCGGCTCAACATCCGCCGTCTCCGTCACCGAGACATCTTCCTCACTTTCTGTGCCGAAAGAGGCACCATCAGAAGCCCAGCCCGTGCTGCAGCAGCCCAGAACCAGGCCTCCGGTCAAAATCACACACAAAATCCTTTTCATCAAATTACTCATAAATCTACTTCACCTTAAAAGACTTACTGATCAGTGTCTTCTTCCCTGCACTGTTCGTCGCTGTTACCTTATAAGTATATGTTCCTTTGCTCAATGTGCCAAACTTAATCGAACTATCCACCTTACTCAGATCATAGGTCTTTGCATTCGGTGAAACAGTTTTTCCGATTTTCTTATTTCCATCGGAATCATAGACCGCCACCGTCACCGACGTAATCTTTGTCTCCGAAGAAATCTTCCCCTTAATCGTGAAAGAACTGCCGACGGAGAGCGTTCCCGGCTTCGTCGCACCGCTGATGGTTGGCGCCTTATAGGTCTTCGACAGTTTCCACCGCTGAGATTTGGAGATGGATGCTGTCTTGATCTTAACATTGGTTCCGGACGAAGCGGAGCCGCCATTCAAATACAGGCAGCAGGTCGTCGCACCCTTCGGAACAAGGTAATAAGACCCGGTCCCGTCCGGAAGCACCTGCCAGAGTGTCGCGGTCGAGGACTGCTTGACATTGGCACCGGAAGATTTTTCAGAAATTGCCAGATATTTTCCGGATCCCACATCCTTAATCTTGTAATAGCCGTTGCTCTGGTAGATAAATTTAAATTTCTGATACTCAGTACTCGAAGATTTTTTCGCCAGCTGTACATTCGCGCCGGAGGAAGATGAACTGCTCTTAATCCCCAGGCAGTAGGTCGTATTCACCTTACTGGTGATATAATAGTATGTGCCGTTCGCAACCGTTTTCCCGGTACTTAAGACCACGAATACCTTGTTCACCAGCGTCGTCGTCCCATAGCTGTTCTTCGCCGTTACCTTATAGCGATAGACACCCGCGCTTAATGTCCCGAACTTGATCGATGCATCTACGTTGCTCAGGCTGTAAGACTTCGCGTTCGGTTTCACCGTCTTCCCGATCTGCTTATCTCCGCTCGTATCATAAACAGCCACCGTTACCGATGTGATCTTGCTCGTGGAAGAGATTGTCCCCTTGATAGAAAAAGAGTTTCCGGCCGTCAGCGTTCCCGGTTTCGTTGCTCCGCTGATAGTCGCCGGCGTATAAGCAGTTGACAGTTTCCACCGCTGAGATTTGGAGATGGATGCTGTCTTGATCTTAACATTGGTTCCGGACGAAGCGGAGCCGCCATTCAAATACAGGCAGCAGGTCGTCGCACCCTTCGGAACAAGGTAATAAGACCCGGTCCCGTCCGGAAGCACCTGCCAGAGTGTCGCGGTCGAGGACTGCTTGACATTGGCACCGGAAGATTTTTCAGAAATTGCCAGATATTTTCCGGATCCCACATCCTTAATCTTGTAATAGCCGTTGCTCTGGTAGATAAATTTAAATTTCTGATACTCAGTACTCGAAGATTTTTTCGCCAGCTGTACATTCGCGCCGGAGGAAGATGAACTGCTCTTAATCCCCAGGCAGTAGGTCGTATTCACCTTACTGGTGATATAATAGTATGTGCCGTTCGCAACCGTTTTCCCGGTACTTAAGACCACGAATACCTTGTTCACCAGCGTCGTCGTCCCATAGCTGTTCTTCGCCGTTACCTTATAGCGATAGACACCCGCGCTTAATGTCCCGAACTTGATCGATGCATCTACGTTGCTCAGGCTGTAAGACTTCGCGTTCGGTTTCACCGTCTTCCCGATCTGCTTATCTCCGCTCGTATCATAAACAGCCACCGTTACCGATGTGATCTTGCTCGTGGAAGAGATTGTCCCCTTGATAGAAAAAGAGTTTCCGGCCGTCAGCGTTCCCGGTTTCGTTGCTCCGCTGATAGTCGCCGGCGTATAAGCAGTTGACAGTTTCCACCGCTGAGATTTGATCACCTCGGCCGTATGAATCTGGATATTCTGCCCCGCGGAAGCCGTGCCGTTTTTCAGATACAGGCACATCGTCGTCGCTTTCGTCGGCACCAGATAATAGGAGCCTGTCCCGTCCGGCAGCACATACCAGTATGCTTTCGATGAGGACTGTTTTACATTTGACCCGGAGGATGTTCCGGAAATTGCCAGATACATACCGGAGCCGACGTTTTTAATGGTATAATATCCGTTTTTCTGGTAGGTAAACTGAAACATCATATACGAATCGTCCGTATCCGTTTTTGCCAGCTGCACATTCGCGCCGGAAGAGGAGGAACTATCCTCAATAGATGCACTGTAAGAAGTGTTCACTTTCGTATATATGTAATAGTAGCCGTTTGAAACCGTCTTTTCCGTACTCAGGACGACAAAATCCTGATCGACCAGAGTCGTCGTCCCCGCACTTGTCGTTACTTTTACCTTATACGTATAAACCCCGGCATCCAATGACCCAAACTTCAGATTATTATCAACTGTACTGTTTTTCAGTGAATATGTTTTTGTATTCGGTGTATCTGAAGAACTGGTCTCCGTATCCCCGCTTGTGTTATAAATCGCAGCCGTGACCTTCGTAATCGTCTGTGATGATGTGATCGTCCCCTCGATCGTAAAGGAACTTCCGGCTGTAATGGATGTCGGCGCAACGACGCCTGAAATTGTCAGGGTGTCACTAGTCGTTCCCGCATATTCCTGATACTCCGGCCAGAATGTATTCATGGCCAGATTTCCTCTCGTCTCGGAAACCGATTTATAGTTCGCCGGTATCTCGTAATAATAGCACCAGTAATACGCCGCCCAGTACGCGCCGTCCGCGTCGTCGCTCACACTCATCAGCCTGTCATAGACCTTTGTCTTATAAGTGGACGTCTGCAGTTCATACATCAGATACGCCAGCTGTCCCTCTACCGTCGTGTAATCCAGTCCGTTTGAAGAACAATACTCTTTCAGGCTGGTAAACCGGCTGCCGTGCCACTGGCACAACCCATAACTGGTATAATCCCCGTTACTGTTATAATCACCTTTTGCATTGCAGTTAAAGGCAGATTCCGAATAGATGTTTGCAAGAATCCCGCAGGCCGCGGCGACAGAGAACCCTGCCGTGTTAATCAGATAATCAAAAATAATTGTCTCGTTGTTGTTGCTGGTTACAGAAGCCGCAGATACTGTCAGCACTGTTAGATTCACATTGATATAGGGTACGGCTTCCTCACAATCCAGCGTGTAGATCTCCTCATCCCAGACCGGATCGAACTCATACCAGTAAAACTCCGAATTGTCATAATCCGCCGGGCTCTCCCACGTCACCGGGATCTCCGTACTCTCGCTCTCCCCGTCCAGATAGACCTCCAGCGTCGTCGGAAGATCCGCGATCACCTCCGCTTCCGTCGGTTTCTCATCGTAATAATATGTAACGGAGGATTCGCTGTCAGACAAGCCGACAAAACCCGTGATGGTATGTGTCTCTGCATCCGCCGATGATTCTTCTGTGTCTGCAACAGCATCCGCCCCGGTCACTTCCGTCTCACCCGAGCTCCCGCTATCTGACTCTGTACCGGCAACGTCTTCATCAACAGAAGCCGCCGATAAATCCGTATCACCAGCATCCTCCGATAAATCACTCTGCTGCTCTGAAGCAGCGGATCCGATATCATCTGCTGATGTACTCTCTGCCAAATCAGCTGTTGTCTCAGAATCCTCTGAGGTCACTGAAGAGACGGATGCTGATATATCCGTCTCTTCCTGTGAAATATCCGATGTTGCAGAATCTGAGGCTAACGCCTGTAAGTTAGAGGAAGACAGCGCTACGGCAGCGCATAAAATGCCTGCCGCAAAACGCGTCCCCAGTCTGTGTTTCAGTCTGGTCATTTAAATTCCTTCTTTCTTCTTTTTGCATCTTCGTTTTTAGGGATACGCTGATTAAATGACCTTTAGGCCAGAAAAATCGGCTTCCAAGAC
>JAJPZY010000019.1 GCA_021204085.1 Clostridiales bacterium
AACCGCCCGTGTCCGTCCGTGTGACCGAAAAGGATACGGGGTTTTCCTTTCCCCAATCAGGGTCTGCTTCTGCTTTTTCCTTCCATTTCCCATAAAAATCCAGAAATTCCCCGAACAGGCTCTCTTCCGCTTCCTTCCGGGCAGCGGCTGCCTCCGCTAACGAGGCGTAAGTCCCCAGGCAGTAGGTCTTCCCCTGGAAGTGGATGGTTGCTTTATATTTGCCGCGGTACATCGTCACGCCGGTCACGCCGGTCGTATTGTTGCTGCGTACCTTTTTATTCCCAAGTAATTCTACCGTTGTACCAGACACATGTGTTACCCGATCTTTTAACTGCTCTTCTGCTGCACGTTTTAAGCAGCCGCAGCTGATATAATTCTTCCTCTGTAAGTCCCCGCGGGAGTAATCCACTTCGTTCCCGCAGTCACATTTACAGTGCCAGATGACAGTCTGGTCCTGCCCGCGTTTTTCTGTCGGGTAAAGCGCTGTCAATATCCCAAATCGCTGCCCGGTAATATCTTTCCTTAGCCGATTCTTTTTCCGGCAGGCTTTGCAGCTTTTGGTAGTACCGTCCTTTAGGTAAAGAGTATTGACAAATACGGTATTCCCACAGTCACAGCGGCACTCCCATATGACACGGCTGTTAATCCTCTGGTTTGTCGGTCCAATAACGGTAAGGCTTCCAAAGCGTTGCCCGGTAAGGTCAGTGCGAATCTTTCTTGTAGGTTTACATCCACAGTTTGTTTTCGCGCCGCTTTTCAGCTGTGAGCTTGTTCTTAGAACAATATTGCCGCAGTCACAGTTGCATTTCCAAACCACATGGCCATGGTCCCGTTCATTTAAAGGTTCCAATGCGGTCAACATCCCAAAGCGCTGCCCGGTAAGATCAGACATGAGAAATGGTTTTGTTTCGCTATTTTTATTTTCCAAACAGGTTCACCGCCTTTTCTCAGGAGCAGATGGAAGAGCTTTTAAATCCTCCGAATACTACTTCCATGCAAAATCAGGGGCAGCGGGGTTTCCCGCTGCCCCAAATTCATTTGATATTGCTATAGGTCTTTGTTGGTGTAGGCATTTCCTATTCCGCAGAGGGCGCAGTATCATGGGAAACTTCAATAGCGTCTGAATAGACATACACCGTGTTCCCATCATTATCGGTATAAGAGATGTAGGCCCGGACGGTATACGTTGTATCCGACCTAGTACCGACAATTGTGTAGCTGGTACTGGTACTCAAAATCACCTTGACGCGACCGGTCGTCAGCGCCGTCAACTCACTTCCACCCAGCCGGGATGTGCGAATATAGACGAAGCCATAGCTGGAAATTTCATAAGTTGTTCCATCCACGGTATAGCTGGTTGGCCATGCCCCGTACACCGTGACGGATTTTGTCCCGCTGGCCTCATAAGATGTAATTGTCGGCTCAGTCACCGTTTTCTCCGGTTCTTCCGCACCACAAACGGTGCAAACGCCGTTTACATAGGTATGACCGGTAGCTGCAATCGCCTCGGTATAGGTATCGCCGCAAACGGAACAGGTATAGGTTATAACGCCCTCTGTTGTGCAGGTGGCCTCAGTGGTAACTTCACTATCATTCCAGATATGCCCAGTAGCCGCAATCATCTCGGTATATGTCTCGCCGCAGACGGTGCAGGTATAGGTCATAACGCCGTCCTCGGTGCAGGTGGCCGCAGTAGTGACAACGCCCTCGTCATAGCTGTGCCCGGTGGCTGCAATTGCCTCAGTATAGGTATCGCCACAGAGAGTGCAGGTATAGGTCATGATGCCGTCCGTCGTGCAGGTGGCCTCGGTGGTGACTTCACTGGTGTACTCATGCTCACACGCTGACTCTTCCAGTGACTCCACATAGCTCATGTTGTAGTCCTCGCTCAGATTGTCGGCGGAATAGGTGGTGCTGCCAACGGTCAGGGTGGCGTCGCCCACCAGAACAACGCTGGAACTGCTGTCCACGCTCAGGGAACTGACCACGGAGGTTCCGGTGACATACCAGGTGGAGCCATTAGACAGGCTCATGGTGACGGTATTCGACCCGTTGCTGTTGATCTTGTTCGCCACATGACCCAGATCGTAATATTCGCTGATGGAGATAGAGGTATTCTGATAATCTGTCAACGTATCGTCGGTTGCATCCGCATCCAGCGCATAGCCGTTCAGGGTATCCTTCACATACTTGGAGCCCTCATAGGTCACATGCATCGCTGTGGTGGAGGCTGCTGCACCCTTATAGGTGGTATTATCCAGATTGACGGTAGCGCCGGTGCCAGAGAGCTGATAGCCTGAGGCGTTGTAGATATTGCCCTCCAAGTCATCCATATCGCTGAAATTAAAGGTAACAGAGGCGGAACTCTTAGAACTGCTGGAAGATGTATTCCAGCCGGAGCTTTCCGTGTAGGTGGTGTTAAAACCGCTATTGCTTGTGCCAATCAAGTCGTCCTCATTGTCCAACAGCTGAATTAGCACATTGTTCCCCACGCTGATGTCCGCATCGGTGATATTCGCGGTGAAGGAGGACAGGGAGCCGCCGGTCTTAATCAAGAAGCCGGTGTAGCCGGTGTTCAGCGCCGTACCGCTGCCCAGCGTCAGGGTGTTGTCATTCTGGTGCGCCATAAAGCCGAAGGTATCGGAATTGATGACGCTGTTTCGGTCAGCCCCGGAATAGCTGTAGCTGGTGGTGCTTCCATCCGCATTGCTGAGGGTGTAATTCCCTGCGGTCAGGGTGGAGAAGCTCATGGTGCCGCCCGTGAAGATAGCCGCATAGGTGCCCACGTTCATGGTGACGCCCACCATGTTCTCCTCGGCGCTGCCAATGACATAGGTGCCGTATCCGGAGCCGTAATTGGTGGTGTAGGGGTTGTCATAAGTGGTGATCTGACCGCCGTCTTCCTGAATCGTTTTGGATGTTTCCGTAGCCTGAGTCAGCTCCAGGGTTGAGTTATAGACATTCATCACCATGCCAGAGCCGGAGTCCGTGGAAAGGACAGCCCACAGGGCAGCCTTGGCGGTACTGTCAAGGAAATTCAGGGTGCTGTCCGTACCCATTAGGTTGGATGCACGGCTTGTCCCCATGATGCCCAGCACCCAGGGCGGTGCGACCATAGTGCTCTGGTTATATGTGTTGGTATAGGAGGAATACAATGTACCGCCTAGTGCCTCAACAGTACTGCTTTTCACTGTTAAAGTAGCGCCTTTGTCAGTGAACAGGGGCATGGTGGCTACGCCGGTGGTGGAAATCGTGGAGTTGGACAGGGTCACATTGGAGCTGCCATAGACGGCGAAGGCGGTTCCCTTGCCGGTGAAATCGCAGGTATCGGTGCCGTCGGCATCGGTATCCAGCGTAATGCTGATGTTGTCAAAATTCACATCGGCACTGCTGACTACCACACCGTTGACGCCGGAGGTGGTGTCGCTGATGGTTAGGTCGCTGACTGTAGCCGCCGAATTGTAGTAAGCAATGACGGAAAGGGTGTTATCGCTGCTGTCGCTGCTGGTAAAGGAGCCGGGCGCGGTGATCGTTGTGTAGGTAGATGCGGTACTAATACCGGATTCGCCATTTTCTGAGCTTTCGCTGCCGCCGGAGCCGGATTCATCAGAACCGGGAGCGGTTCCGGACTCTCCCTCGCTGCGACTGTTGCCGCTGGGGTTGCCGCTCTCACCGGGGTTTTGTTCGCCGGAGCTGCCACCGGGAGCATTGCCACCTTCAAAGGCGGCTGCGCTGACAGGTATCGACACCACCAGAAGGAGCGCCATAAGGATTGCTGCCAATCGCCTGAATGTACTTTTCATGACCTTCTTCCTCTCTGTTTATCAGAATTTTTTGTTTGTTAAAAACAGGGGACGGCGGGTGTGCCGCCGTCCCCACTTTTCCCGTAGCGTGGCGGGATGTTTCCAGTTAGGACATCAGGGTAATTCGGAACCGTTAGCGTTTATTGCCGGTAGTCCGAATGGAAACCGTCGCTGTAGCAGTCGTCGCAACACTGGCAATGCCGTCTGCACTGACCGCGGAGACCTCATACGTATAGGTTCCGGAGGTCGAAACGGTCTCGGTATAGGTGAACTGCCGATAGGTAGTGGTAGTAGCGTTTCTACCCTGACCGGAACGCTCAGTAACCGTTTTATAGCTGGTGACCTCGGTGCCGTTCACGGTGATAGATTCCACGTCCTCAGAGGTCTTGGCCGTGACGGTGACGGTGGCAGACTTGCTGTTCGTCTTGACCGAGGTGGACACTGTGAAGGTCTCCGGCTCGAAGACGGCTGTTTCCTCCTCGTCCTCGGTGTCATCCGTGCTGGTCAGCAGGGCGGTTATCTCGCTCTCGGAGATGGCCTCATCGCTGATGGAGACATCGTCGCTGGCCTTCAGCTTGGTCAGGGAGATGATGGAATCGCCGGTGTTAGCAATGGTCACGGTGTAAATCATTTCACCGTCAACCTCTGTCGAATCAACCGAGGCCGTGTAGAACATATCCACGGTGGACACGGTCACGGAATCAACACTAGTTTCCGAACTCAGTCTCACGCTGCCGGTTCCGCTGGTAGTCTTCACGCCGATCTGAATCTTTCTGTTGGTGGAGGTATTCTCATCCAAAGCCCCACCATCCAGCTTCAACACCAGGGTCACGCCTGCGGGGAGATACAGCTCGTTCTTTGCGCCGTCGTCCATCAGGCCGACAAGGTCTTCCCACTCGCCAGTGTAGCTATCGTCGTAATAGACCGCTACGCCGGAATCGGTGCTTGCATAAACCTGGGCATCACCAATCGACATGGAATCGACGTAATCTTCGGTATAGCTTGAGGTATTCTCATAGTCATCACCAATCAGCGCCGTCAGAACAACGTCACGAATCTCGGTGTAGACGGGGTAGTCCTCGCCGTCCGCGTAGTAAACGCTATCTTGGATTGTATCGTTATCCTGGCTGATGGTGTCATAGACCCGGAAGCCGTCGAAGTTGAAGGTCTCAGAAGTGCCCATGCTTGTCACATAAACAAGCACGTCATAGGTGCCATGATCCAGATCGGTGACGGAGGCGATGGGGGTGTTATAGGAGGTGTCATGTGTAGATGCATAAGTACCAATATCCGAGGTGTCAACGGTCAGCATCTTAACAGAGGTGCCATTCTGCGTAACCCGAATCAGGACAACTCCCGTGCTGTCAGTGCAGTTGGCATAAATGTCCACGCCGGTTCCGGTGAAGGAGAAGCTCAGGGAATCGGTCGCAGTTGTGGTAGCAGCCTGTGTTCCGTTGCTTGCGACCGCAGCGTTCGAATAGGCGCCGTCATAGCCGTAATTGTTGTAACTATTGCCCCCGACATTGGCCACATGGGCCTGCTGGTTGGTGTCGCCGGTGCTGCCGGTGGTTGTCCAGCTGCCGCCGGAGGTCACGCTGGTTCCTGTACCATAGGTGGCGAAGCCCTCCTCATAGTAGACCGTGGTGGCGGGGTAGATATTGACATATACGACCGCATAGCTTACGACTGTGCCACTCTGCGAGCCTGCCAGCCAGACGGACATGGTGTCGGTACCGTCCATGACCTCGGTCAGCGTGTAGGTCACATCGCCGTCAGCGATGGTCGCAGTGCCATAGGTGGGATGGCTGGAAACAGCCAGAACTGACCAATCGTAGCTGCTGCTCAACGCACTGGTGTTTTGCGATTGGATATTGGCAATCAGGTCAAGATTCACAGGCAAGCCGAAGTCAACCACATAATCGACACTTGCCGGCTCCACAGTCGTCCACTGGGCAACCAGCTTGACGTGGGTAAACAGGTACAGGGTCGTACCGGAACCGTAGGAGATGGCGTCGGACGCAAGCGAGACTGTGCCGCTTAGGTAGGGATACGAGGCAGTTCCGCCCTCACTACCCAAAATGTTTCCATCTTCGTCAACATATGTGTTTGTTGCATCTGTACTTGCCGTGGTATAATAGGTCACTTCCCAGCCGGTGAAGTAGTAGGTCGTGTCACCATCGGTATAACTGGTCACAGTCGGATCAAGGACGGTGTAGAGGTAATTAATGGCATCCAGCTCGTCGGAGTCAAAGGAGAAGGCCACGCTGTTGTTGGTGGCGGTGGCGTAAGAGCCGGTGCTGTCAACGATGTAATCGCTGGTAATATATCCATCGCCGTAGTCAGCCTCATACTCCACATATAGGGGAGTGGGGATCTTCTCAATCTCGATGAGGATGAAGTAGGGATCTTCAACACCTGCGTCCTCTGCGTGAGACTCGATCCACTCGGACATATCCAGCTCCACGACGGTTCCGGTGGTGGGGTCATAGGAGGCCGTATCCAGACTGCCCTTGGACATGGACGTGCAGCCAACGCCGTAAGCGCCAAACAGGTCATCGTTTCCGTTCTCGTTAGTGAACGCAATGTTTGCAGAGGTCTCAGCATAGGGACTGCCCGCAGCCGCCTCCAGAGAACCGGCGCAGCCGATGACGATATTGGAGACATAGTATCCGTTTTCCGGAACAATAGTAATGTAGTTGTAATCGTAAATCGTTTCCTCTTCATAATCGGAAATGGTAAAGGTGATGGTCTGCCCATTACCGTCTGTCGAGGTCTGAGTCTTGGTGGTCTCCTCGCCGGTGGACTGCGCCATGGTCAGAGTTGCTCCGCTGGTGCCTGTGCCGCTCTCGTCAGAGCCGTACACCTTGACGTTCAGATCTTCCAGGTCATAGATCGTGTTTCCATCATCATCTGTGGTAGAACCAGAATAATAGACATCCGCATCGTAGCCATACACGGTTCCCAGCGTTACATAGCTCGCCGTCTGTCCCTGAGACGCAGAGTTATACTGCGCGGTGATGTAGCCTGCCTTAATGTTATCGTTGCTGGTGATTCCGGCCATGGCCTGGGTGGACGCTGCCACGGCGGCGACATTGCCTCCGTCGTTAAAGGTCTCAATATTGGCCACATGCCAGCCGTAGCTGATGTTCAGGCCGCTGCTGGTATATTTGCTCACCTTGACCGTCACGGGGATGGAAATGCCGCTGGTCAGCGCCAACGTGCCAGTGCCGGTGGCAACGCCGGTGACAGTGACAGTATAGGTATAGGTGGTCTCGCCCGCCGTGGCAGTCACAGCATAGACGGAGCTGGCAGATGAGGAAGAACTATTTACATAGTTATTGCTGCTCGCGCTGATATAATAGGTTTTAGTGTCTTTACCACTGCTAACACTGGCAGAGAATGCACCGCTACTCCAGGAGAAGGTTGTGCCGCCGGATCTGAGAGATATAGATGCGCTGCTACTCGGGCCACTTCCGGTACTGGAAACGTAGAGGTACGTCCCCGTAGACGCATTCTGAATGGTGTAGCCGTTGCCGGAGCTTGTCACAATCCAGACGGAGGACGCATTAATGGTGCTGCTGGTGGTCAGGTTTCCATCGGAATCAACCGTCAGATAGGTGCCATTGGAGCCGATCGCATAATAGCTGCCAGAAGTAATGGAACTGGTCGTGCTACCGAGGGAATAGGTATAGTTACTGTTCACTGTCTCGGTCACAGTGTAGGTGGCAATGACCTTCGTGCTGTCATCCGTTGCATAGATGCTTCCAGAGGCGGTATAATCCGTTCCGGCCACAAGTTGGGTCGTGCTGTCCCAGGAAACCGTAGCGGTGGCGTTTGTATAAACCGTCACGGACAAGTCTTCCGTATCATCGGAGACCGTTGCAATCCCATCATTCGAGTGTGTGAATTTATTTCTGTAAATATATCAGATCTTCTATGATAAGTTGA
>JAJPZY010000006.1 GCA_021204085.1 Clostridiales bacterium
TAAATACTGGGGTTGAGGGCATTTTTCACTCTATTCTCCTGCAAAAGACAGGATAAGTGACATCGTAATATTTTTGTAACATATTGTCAATAGATGTCCGAGCGGAAACTTGCGCATCTTTTCATATTTCACACGATTTTCACAAGTATAAATGAGGAAAGAGACTGCACATCAACAGTCTCCTTCCCATGATTTCTAATCTATACATACCGCCTGCGCTCTATATCGCGATTTCATCACGATCCAATTCGCCGCTCGTCAAATTCATGCAAGCATGATTTTCCTCACTTGCGCTCATTATATAAAGTTCTGACCGCGGTCAAACCTCCGTCACTGATTCCTGCAATCCTTCGCCGGAAACAGCGACTGTAATCGCCCCGTCTTCCCCGGTCAGTTTAAGGACAGCCAGCGCATGCCCTTCGCCGGAGACAGTCTCCGACTGCTCGTACCCGTTCCGATGCGGTGCTCTCACGCCGCCGAAAGCCAGCAGCTTCGCGGGTCCGTCCACGCGGATGCTCAGCGGCTTTACTGCATCGGCAGCCAGCACATCATTATCATCCAGCAGATCGATATTTACAAACGCCAGCGTCTCATACTTCTCGACAGTCAGCTGAATCTTCGACGCTTCCATTGCCGTCGTCAGGCTGCTGCGACCAATCTCCACACCGTTTTCATAAGCCACCGCCACCAGTTCGCCCGGCTCATAAGTGGCAGTAAACTGCGTCTCAAACGCGGTATCTTTCCCACAGGGCTGCACCCCAAGGGATTTTCCGTTCTGAATCAGTTCCACACTGTCACCGCCTGCATAGACCTGAATCATGATCGGCTTTCCTTCCTCTCCCGGGTAAGCATAGCAAAACGTGCAGTCTGTATAGCACCAGGGTCCAAAGAACCGCGGCGTTCCAAACCGAGCCGGCGCCTGAACGGCAATGCATGGTTTCTTTGTCAATCCGTACACGATCTCACGGTAATAAGATACCGGTCTGCGGTTTCCGATGAGGGAAATATCTCCCGCCGAATTCATCAGATCCGGGAATACCGGCGACACCTCGCCCATATAATCCCAGCCGGTCCAGGTGAAATCTCCGATCGCCTGAGAGCAGGCCGTGATCTCTCCCCAGTTCTCCGCGATCTGCTTGGGATAAGTCTCGCTTCCCACCATGATACGGTCCGCGTATTTTTCCGCATCCATCCGATAACGGGACGTCATATAATTGTATCCGATCACGTCCATGGTGGTCTCTAGTTTCTCCAGGATCCCGCCCAGAATCGGATGCGCCACGATACCCGGCATATCCTTCTCCATGACACTCATGAAAACGTTGACGTCGCCGCTTCCGGTATCCGCCGTGCCTCCCGAGATATCATCCACAATCTTCTTCAGGTCATCGCCGGCAGCAAAAGCGCCGTTGATGCCGTTCGTCGTATAGCGGCTCGGATCCAGCTCATGAAACTTATCGCTGAGCATGCGGCTGGTCTCAAACCCTTTTTCCGTGCAAATCTCAAAAATCTCATTGCCGGTAGAATACAGCACCACGGAGGGATGATTGTAGTCCGCTGCAACCATGTGCTCCACGTCCGAAGCCCAGCAGCGCTCAAAATCAAGCGAGTAATCATAGCTCACCTTGCTCTTATTCCACACATCCACCAGCTCATCCATCACATAGACACCCAGACGGTCGCAGGCACGAAGCAGCGCCTGGGAAGCGGGGTTATGCGCAGACCGCACCGCGTTAAATCCGGCCTCTTTGAGACGTTTTACCCGGCGGTATTCATAGTCGTCATACGTCGCGGAACCTAAGATACCCTGATCATGGTGAATGCAGGCGCCCCGCAGCTTCACGGACTTTCCGTTTACGCGGAGGCCATGGCGCGCATCCAGCGTAAGCTTGCGGATACCGGTAGTAATCTCGCTCTCATCCAGAATCCCGGATGCGTCTGCGACAGTGAACTGTACCGTATAAAGATTCGGCGCATCCTCATCCCAGAGCTGCGCGTTCTCTATGTAAATATTCTTCCGGAACTCTACGGTTTCTCTGCTGCGCATCCGAACCGGATACGTCTGCTCTACCGAAACGGTTCCGTCCGGACCGGTGATTTTCACCGTCATCTGATAAGTGTCCGCCGTCAGCGTGTCATTATGTACGTTTGCGGAAACGCAGACCAGTGCGCCATCCTCGTCAATGTCCACCGTCGCCGCCCGAAGTCCGTAGGGGTTCACATAGAGATAATTGCCCCGATGCAAGGTAACGTCTCTGTAGATACCGGCTCCGCTGTACCAGCGGCTGTTCCGGGTCCCGCACTTTACCATGACCATCACGGAATTCGTCTGACCATACTTTACATAATCTCCGATCTCCACGGAAAAATCCGTGTAACCGTAAGGGCTCTCTCCCACCTTAGACTGATTGATAAACACCAGCGCATTGCGGTAAACCCCCTCAAACTGCAGAAGCAGCCGTTTGCCCCGATCTTCCTCCGGAACAAAAAACTCCTTGTAATACTTGTACTCGCCGCCGTCGATATGGCCGGTACTGCCGCCGTTGACCGTGCCTTCCCGCTGTGTCTCATGGAACATCGCGTCATAAGGCAGATCCACCTCCACCGCATCGTCCGGCACCCGGGATACCAGTTCAAACGGATCCAGATCCTTCCACACCTTCCAGTTGCTGTTAAAATTGATTTTCTCCATTTTCCTTCTCCTTGCTTTATTTAGTATAATAATTGTTAAGTCCCAATTCCCTTTAGCAGAATAATCCTCCTGTGTTGTATGAATCATTCAGGCAGATTGCCGCACAGCTGCGGAATCAGCTCCTTTTCCACCGCCTGCCGAACCTCCGCAATCTGCTCCGCACTCAGATGATCCGCATGGAAGCCGCCGACGCAGACCGTCAGCCGATTGTACTTCCGGCAGACCGCCTCCGAAAGCATCCGGCAGATCACCTCATCCTTGTGCCCGGTGACATTGAGCACGGAGGAAGTAGCACTGACGCTTCCGTCCCCGGTCAAGGACGGGCGCGGCACGCTCATGACCGCACAGCCGATGTGAGGCGACGCACCTCCGGAAAGAAGCAGGTGAATGTCCTCCCCCACGCGACTGAGCCGAACCTCAATGGATGTGCCAAAAGACAAATCCGCGCAAACGCAACCGTTTTTATCATATTTATGAATGATATCTTTATTCTGAATCTGTTCCATGCCATACCTCATGATTACATCCATAATTTCTCACGGTGCACAAATCTGAACTCATTTTAACGTATCCCATGAGTAAACACAAGGTTCGTTTCCGCCATAATTAATGTCAATATTTCAACGCATTCCCAGAATAAAGCAAATATATATTTCCATATCAACTTGTATTCAAATCAGTACCCACGAATTAAAAACACGAGCCACGGTTCTGACAAAACACTATAATATGAAAATTCGGAGCAGGCGACAACCGCCTGCTCCTTCCGCATATTCCTGCAATCCCCTTTTGCATCAAACCATTATGTACTTCCTGATAAATTCTATGGACTCCTCCGCTTTCGCCGGAATCGACCCGTCCTTCATCCCGCGTAGCACATCCTCGCCCAAAAATTCCAACTCCTCACCGCGCACGCCGAAGCCCGACTCAAAGAATCCGTGCGGCATACCTTCCATACAGGTCATGTGAACCGGAACATCCGCCTCTGCCAACAGCTTCCCGTACTTTTCTCCCTCTGCCCGCAGATTATCATTCTCTGCCAGAACGATCACGGTATTCGGCATTCCTTTAAGTTCCTCCGTCGAAGCATAGATCGGGGAGATGAGAGGCTGCGTCGGATCGTCGTCCCCGCAATGCAGTTCATTAAACACGTACATGATCGGTCCTTCCAGACTTCCCCTGCCCTTTGAAAGCGGATCCGTCGCCGAATCCACGAAAGGATACATCAACAATTGATTCTTAAAAAACATATTTCCCTGCATGTTCGCATACAGCGCTGTCCGGGTCGCAAGGGAAGCTCCTGCGCTTCCGCCAATCAGGGAAATCTGCTCCGGATCAAAGCCGAAGTCCGCCGCGTGGTCTCTCAAATAAACGGCGGAATCATAACCGTCCGCGACCACGTCCCTCCACATATGATGCGGAGACTTCCGATAACCGACAGAAGCCACATTCACATGCAGCTTTTCGCTGACTGCTTTCCACATATAGTCGTTCATCGCACAGCCGCCAAAGAGAAACCCTCCGCCGTAAAATCCGATAAACAGAGGCGCTTTTCCTTCCACCGGATAATAAACCATATCCAGTGTCCGTCCGTTAAGCGGCAGTTTGTACCGTGTACCGGAGACCTCCATCACCTGGTTGGCTTCCTCCATTTTTTCAACCTCGCCCATCAGTTCCTGCTTGATATTATCTACGATTTCGCGCATTTTTGCATCCATACTGCTTCTCCTCTCCAAATAAATATCAGCACACGACCACGGTCTTCTCTCCCTCCAGATTCGAGGTGTCCACCGTATACATAATCCCCTCCGCGCACTTCACATCCAGAAGAATCTCACTCTCCGTCTCTTTCACGTTCACCCGAATCTCACCGCTGGCGGACTGATACGCGCAGGTAAATTCATGAATGCTTTTCGGCAGATACGGACGGATTGTCACCTCGGCAAAGCCCGGCTTCTCCGGAATAATTCCTGCGATGCCGTTATAATACCACTCGATGATATGTCCCATCATGTCATGGCAATGACTCCTGGGATTCTGCTCCCAATACTCGCCAAGTGTGGTCTCGCCATCCAGAATAAACGCATAATAGCTGGGGTGCTCTTCCTTCGTGATATATTTGCAGATGATATCGTTCATACCATACTTCCGCGCGGTCTGAATCACATAGGGAAGGCCGACCTCGCCGCAGATAAAGGATCCGTCACGCTCAAGCGTATAGCGGAAGGCTTTGACAATATCTGCTTCTTTGTCCTCCGGGACCAGTCCCCAGAACAGCGGCAGCGCCTGCGACGCCTGCGTCATGAAAAGCTCATTCTTATGGTCCCAGCACTTATAGCACCAGCCTTCGAGCTCCGGATTTTCCACCAGCAGTTTCGCATTATAGTTGGCTTTTACTTCCTCCGCGTAAGCATCCAGTTCCATTTTTATATTCGTTTTCCCGAGAATTTCCGCAAACTTTGACAACGTCACCGCATCCGCATAGAGGAACGCTGTCTCAATATTATCTCTGGCCAGATCATTGCGGGGATTGCCCCAGTCGCCAAGACCGTAATTAATAAAACCTTCCTCATTGACCCGGCTCTTTAAATGCGTCAGATAACGCATGCCGGCTTCAAAGTTGTCCTCTATAATCTTCACATCGCCATAGAACAGATAGTGCCAGTACGTTCCCAGGATACTGGTGCTGCCCCAGGGAATGATATCGTAAAAATCACCCAGCCCCGGCACCGGCAGTACATTGGGAATGTAACACGGAGCCTGCGCCGGCATCAGACCGTCGCCGGGATAATACTTCCCGCCGGCCATATCGTTAAACCAGTCGTCCGCCGTATGCTGGCCATAACGCATATCCTGCAGGAATTTCTCCCAGAGCTGTTTGCCATCTTTCATATAGAAAATTGCGCTGGCCATCAGGTGGTTCGGCTCCTGCCACGCGAAGCGCTCAATGGTCGGACAGTCGGTGTGTACGCCGATCATGTTGGCCTCCACGGTTTTCTCAACCATGTCATAAATCTGATTGTAACGTTCGTCGTCACAGGTAAACGTACCGTCCGTCTTGTATGCGCTGGTGATCGCATCCGCCCGAAGATTTCGAATCTCCGCCGCGCCGACACACTCCACCGCCATATACCTTCCGGCAAAATAAGCAAACTTCATGCGGCAGTGTTCCCAGGTATCATCCTCACCCACGATCGCAGTGATACAGGAATCCACCATAATCCAGTTTTTCGCGAACTGATCGACGTCCCCGTCCTCTCCCAGCTTTTCTGCCGGATAAATCTTTATCACATCGCCGGTTTTTCCCTTTATCTCAAAATCCAGCAGACCGGACATATTCTGGCCGAAATCGTAAATATCTCTGCCGTTCACAGAATGAAGACAGGTACCCTCATAAGTTTTGATCACTTTCACCGCCGGTTGGAACTGCTCCTGCTGATCGCCCTTCGGGATATCTTCCTGATCAGCATAAACTGCCTGTCCCCAGTCTGCATCATCATATCCTGCGGTATCCCATCCGGGTACATTCAGGCGGTTATCGATCGTCTCGGAACCATAGACATTCGTCATTACGGTAGGATGTTCTTTTACCATGAAGCTGTCATCTGCCGTTACAATCTCCTCTGTCCCGTCTGCATAAACAATGGTCAACTCCAGCGCCAGAACAAGCGCTTTCGCAAACGGTTGATACGGATTCGGATTGGGCGGCATAAACGCCGGAAATCCGAAGGTATAATGCTCATCCATTTTATTATACCAGCCGTTACCTACCTCCGCACCGATCACATTTTCTCCCTGCACCAGAAGGTCCGTCACATCAAATGTCACATACTGCACCAGTTTATTATAATCCGTCCAGACCGGATCCAGCTCATGGCCGCCCACCTTCGCCCCATTTAGATGGAAGATGAACTGACCCAGGCCGCAGACTTTTGCCACTGCTGAAGTCACTTCTTTATGAATACCAATCTGTTTTCTTGCATAGAACGGTTTCGCCGTCCCGTTTGTAATCCATTTGTCAAACATAATGTTCCCCTTTCTGTCCTTCTCGATTATTCATAAAATCAGTATAATCGCTGTTTCCGCACAAAAAGAAGAGGGAAATATGACATTGAAAAGGCAATTTACGACATTCCGGCAGGATTTTAATATACAAATCCAATTATATGGGTATTATTGCGACAAAAAATTGACTTTTCCTCCAGTATCGGTTACTATAAAAACCGAGAAAAAAAGCGGAGCGGTACTACCATGGCAGATATACAATTTGAAATGCGCGAAATAGAAGAAGGGTTTAAAGACTTTTATGAAAATTCCGGTCTGGATGTATACCGCAATCCTGTCAGCGTAGAGGAAATCCGCCGCACTCTCGAGAACCGTTCGAAAAAATATCTTTCCCTGTTTAACAGCGAGTTCTGCAGATTTCTCACGGAGGATAATTTTTTCTCCGAAGGTGAAGACATCGCCGTATATCAGCACTACCGTTATATGCCGCCGCTTTCCCATTCACATGATTTTTTCGAGGTCGCCCTCGTTCTCTCCGGAAATTTTTATAATTATATCGGCACAGGAAATCAAAGTCTCCCCCTTTATCCGGGAGATGTCCTGATCCTCGCACCCAACACAGACCATGCCGTATACTCCTGCAGCGACAACAGCATTATGATCAATATCATGATTCGAACCAGCATTTTTGACGAGCATTTCATGAAAATACTGCCGGAAAATGACATGCTGCACGACTTTTTTGTGAAAACATTTTATAGCTCTTCAAGTACGCCATGGCTTCTGTTCAAAACCGGGGAGGATGATGCTCTTAAGGATTGCGCCCTGAATATATGGAGGGAGCACTCCCGCAACAAGCTGTACAAAAACACCATGATGGTCTCTCTGGTCTCTATTTTCCTCGTAACGCTTCTCAGAAACTACGAGAAGGATGTGATTATTCCCGGCATGAATCCTTCTGTCATGAACGAGACAACCATCTTCATCCTG
>JAJPZY010000102.1 GCA_021204085.1 Clostridiales bacterium
CGGATATGAAGACTTGGGATACCCTGTGTGACTGGGGCATCCGTGAATGGGTGGATGAGAAAAAGAAATCCGGCCAGATACAGAACTTCGGGTTTTCCTTCCATGGAGCGCATGATGAGTTCATGGCCCTGCTGGATGCGTATGACTGGGATTTCTGCCAGATACAATATAATTATTCAGATGAAAACTACCAGGCTGGAGTAACCGGCCTAAAGGCGGCCGCGGCAAAAGGAATGCCTGTCATGATCATGGAACCTCTCCTGGGCGGCAAGCTAGCCAAAAACCTGCCGAAAGCCGCGGAGGAATGTTTGAAACAGGCAGACCCGGACCTGTCCCCGGCAGCATGGGGATTCCGCTGGCTGTATGACCAGCCGGAGGTCACTGTGGTGTTAAGCGGCATGAATGAACCGGAGCAGCTGGAGGATAACATAAAGATCACAGAGCTGGCAGACCCGAGAAGCATGACGGAAACGGAACAGGCCGTCATCCGCGAAGTGCGGGAAATTTTTAAAACTTCCTACAAAGTCCACTGCACGGGCTGCCGCTACTGTATGCCCTGCCCTGCGGGCGTTGATATCCCGGCGTGCTTTACCGCTTACAACACAAGGTATTCGATCAGCAAAAGCCAGGGGATGATCCAATATTATATGGGCAATCTGATGAGCGACGCGCCCAGCTACGCCGGCCTATGTAAAAAATGCGGCAAATGTGAGGCGCACTGCCCGCAGAACCTGCCGATACGGGAAGACCTGAAAGCGGTTGCAAAGACATACGAAGGCCCGCTGTTCCAGGTTGCGAAATTGATATTGCCGCTGTTTGTGAGGAAAAAGAAGCAGTAAGTGGTATTTTGAAATAAAGAAACCTCCGGTAGGAAGGAAGGCGATAAAGTGAAAGCAAGTACTACGAAAGAAATATATTTACAATCTGCCAGAGAAGCTTTGAATACAGGAAATTATGCGGCAGCTGAAAGCAATGCAGATAAAATGATCGAAGCTGATCCGCAATCATACCGTGCATGGTTTATCAAAGGAGAAGCAGCCGGATGGCAGACAACGGGGACAAATAACCGATTTGCAGAAAGTACGGCAGACTGGATCAATGCTTATCAGTACACGCCGAAAAATAAAAAGAGGGAAATCGGATTGCAGATACAGGAATCTGCAGGAAAAATTTCCACGGCCATCCTGACGATGCGTTGCAATAATTTTAAAGCGCTGCAGGACGAAAACTGTAAAACAGGCATTCTGGATTGCCTTGCTATGATAAATAAACAATTTGCTGCCATCAGGGACAAAACACAAATAAATCTTTACACTGCTGCTTTAAAAAACAAATTTGCAGGTATCTTAAATACCACAGCTGAAGAAGTGGGCCGGGCAATCAACGATGAATTCGGGGAGGACAGCAAGACGTGCGTCAGATTAGGGAGGACAGCAAGGACACATACGAAACTATCATGGGAACATTTAATAGAATCAACCGATTGCTGCCTCACTCTTCTGGAAACAGCTTATTATTTAAGCACGGATGATGCGCTTTGCTTTGAAATTTGCAAAAACTATATAGACCTTGCGAACCTGACAAAAGAAACCTGCTCCGGCAGGCATACACCAAAAAAATATCGTTGTATCCCCGGCTCCGGCATTCCAGGTTCGCCGGCTAAATACGGACCGGAGGAGATTTCTCAGTGGGAAAGGAAAAAGGATATACACGATCCGGAATGAAGACCGCTTTTTCAATAGAAAATAGCAATTGAAATGCGATACATTTCATGATAGAATGCCATTACTAAAAAATGTGCAAATGCACACAAGTAGGGAGCTGCATAATGGAGATTAAAAGAAATTCTTACCTGCAACAGCTAATTGAGAGAAAAGACAATGGCATGATAAAGGTGGTTACCGGTATTCATAGATGTGGTAAGTCTTTTTTGCTGTTTACCATCTTTAAGAGATATTTGTTGGAAAACGGTGTTGATGCCGGCCATATCATTGAGATTGCCCTGGATAGTATTGAGAATGAGGAATTAAGAGATCCGAAGGTTTGCTTCAAATATATCAAGGATGCCATGAAGGATAGCGGTAAGTACTACCTTCTTCTGGACGAAGTGCAATTTATGCCAAAATTTGAAGAAGTGTTAAACAGTCTGCTTCGCATGAGTAATATTGATGTGTATGTAACTGGCAGCAATTCCAGGTTCTTGTCCAGTGATATTGTAACTGAGTTCCGCGGCAGAGGTGATGAGATTAGAATTTATCCTCTATCCTTTGCAGAGTTTTATTCTGCTTATGAGGGCGATTATGATGATGCCTGGGACGATTATATGACCTATGGTGGATTGCCGCAGATTATAAGTTTTCATAGTGAACGACAGAAAGCAGAATACCTGAAGAATATTTTCTCCAATGTCTACCTGAAGGATGTAATTAAAAGAAACAAAATTCAGAGTGTGGACGAAATTGGTATTCTTGTCGATGTACTTGCCTCTGCAATCGGAGCACCAACGAATCCATCGAAAATTGCAAATACTTTTGCCAGTGAAAGGCAGATGTCTTACACCAACAAAACAATTTCCAATCATATTGACTATCTGGCAGATGCTTTTTTAATTTCTAAAGCCTGCCGATATAATATTAAAAGCAGGAAGTATATTGGTGCAAATCTGAAATATTATTTTACTGATCTTGGTCTTAGAAACGCCCGTTTGAATTTCAGACAGCAGGAGCCTACTCACATCATGGAGAACATTGTTTACAATGAACTGCTGATCCGTGGCTATAATGTGGATGTGGGAGTCGTTGAGATATTCGATAAGAACAAGGAAGGTAAGCGTGTTCGTAAGCAACTGGAAGTTGACTTTGTAGTAAATCAGGGCAGTCAGAGATACTATGTCCAAGTTGCATACGACATGACTTCGGAAGAAAAGCAAATCCAGGAATTTAATTCTCTGCGCAATATACCGGATTCTTTCAAAAAAATAGTCATCGTGCATGGCACGAAGAAACCATGGCGTAATAACGAGGGCTTTGTCATTATGGGAATGAAGTATTTCCTGTTAAATGCAGATAGTTTAGAATTTTAAATGATCGAAAGGCTTTGTCATCCATTCATTCCTTGAGTTCCTGATGAATTTAGAAGAATTGTTTGATGTTGATATTTCAGAAGATGAGTTTGACGAGATGATGACTGTAGGGGATATCGTGGAACGGTTGAAAAGTGAAGGGATTGAAGAACAACAAATGCGGAAGGAAATGCAAAAATGTCTTCCAACATAAATATACTTTACCACTATACAGATTTTGCCGCCTTGGATGGCATCCTGAGCAATTCGGAGCTTCGACTGAACAACATTCTGAATATGAATGACGCATCAGAAATGATCCTGTTCATGAACGGTCTGTGCAAAGCAGTATCCGGGATGTTCCGGGAGAACGGCGACCAGGAAAGGGCAGAATGGACAGAAAGGATTTTTTCAGAGGAAAAAGAGCAAGAGTTTGTCTACTCTGCGTATGCCGCCTGCTTTTCCCGTTATCGGGATGATGCTGCCCAGTGGGAACGTTATGCAAACAGGGGACATGGCGTATGTATTGCATTTCGGGAAGATTTGCTTCGGAAAATGGCCATTGAGCCATTGTCGCTGCAGACTGTATTCTATCAGGATGAGGTAGGCAGCCATGAGCTGGTAGATAATTTATATCAATTAATCGATCAGAATGAATGCCCTTTAAAGATGACGCAGAAAATCAGGGAAACACTGAACCATGCGTGGGCAGCATCTGCCGCGTTCAAGCATCCGTCCTTTGCCAGTGAAAACGAAGTCCGTCTGGTTGTATCACCATTTGAACATGGGTATTTTGATGTACAGCCGCGTTACCATATCACAAAGGAAAGGATTAAAAAATATTATCCGGTGAATATGAGAGAACTATGCCGGATTGCCGATACGAATCTGGAGGATGTGATCGTTGAACTGATCATCGGCCCGGAATCCACACAGTCGGTTCCTATTCTGCAGGATTATCTGACGGATCTTGGTTATACAGCTATTGCAAAACAGGTTACTCATTCTGCGTGTCCGCTAAGGCAGAGGATCTAAGCAAATCGGAATTTGTCGATTTGCTTTGTCTGCATAGATATTTTATCATGCCATTTATAATGACAAAGTCTTGAAATATCATGCCATATATAGTATTCTGTATGCTGAAGGAGGGATTATTGTGTTCAGAGAAGATGAAACAAACGAATTTAAAAAGACTACGGGTGAAATAAATGAAGCAATGATATCCATATCCAGTATATTGAATAAACATGGACATGGAAAAATCTTTTTCGGATTAAAAAATGATGGCTCACCGAATAAGTTTACAATAGTTGATTCTACACTGCGAGATGTTTCAAGAAAAATTTTTGAAAGCATACGACCACAGATTTATCCAGAAGTTAAAACAGAATTTGTTGATAATGTTGAGATCATTGTTGTAAATTTTAAAGGAAAAGATAAGCCGTATTCTGCATTTGGAAAATATTATATACGTGTTGCAGACGAAGACCGTGAAATGTCTCCAAGTGAGCTTCGAAAAATGATGATTGCTCAAGAATATGAGGAAAATTGGGAAAACAAATCTTCTGGGGAAACAATAAATGATGTAAATCAATCTACCCTTAACAATTTCTATAAAAATGCGACAAACTGTGGCAGGCTGCCAGAGATGGGAACGGATGCAAATATTCTTATGCAAAAGTTGGGATTGTTAAATGGAGAATATCTTACGAATGCCGGAAAAATGCTTTTTTCCAAAAATCATCCTATCACGCTGAAAATGGCGGTATTTGCCACAGAACACAAAAATACATTCCTTGATATTTCGCGGGTCGAGGGAAATATATTTGAACTGATTAATGAAGCAACCAGTTATATCATCAAAAATATCCGATGGAGTTCTCGGATTAGTGATGATGGGATTCATAGAATAGAGACGCCTGAGATTCCGATTGATGCCATACGGGAAGCTGTCATCAACAGTTTTGCCCATGCTCGATATGATTCATCTGTACAGCATGAAATAGATATTTATTCAAATCGAATTTCAATTATGAATCCTGGTTCCTTTGCAAATGATTTTCGTCCGGAGGATTTCGCAACCAGAGATTTACATTCGTTCCTTCGTAACGAACTGATTTCAAAAACATTGTATTTATGCAAAGATGTGGAAACTTTCGGCTCTGGACTGAGAAAGATTTACACTCTGTGTCGGGACTCAGATGTAAAAGTGAGTTATATTAATTCTGAAAATGACTTTACGATTGAATTCTCAAGAACGGATCGAAATATCATGTCAGAGGATGGCATGATAAATGGCATGATAAATGGCACAATAAGCGATTTGGAAGGTGAAATTCTGGAAATTTTACGAAAAGATGAAGATATAACAGTTCCGGAAATGGCCGAAATATGCAAAAAGTCATCGCGAACAATATCCAGGGCCATTGCCGCATTGAAATCGAAAAAATTAATTGAAAGAGTCGGATCAAACAAGGCAGGCAGCTGGAAAGTGAAATAATAGAAATACAACTTTCAGTTTATGGAGAAGGGATTCTGCTTTAATGACGAATATTTATATGCTTCAAAAGAGGAAAGGAAAAAGATGGATATGGGGCCGTATTACAGGCAATCCGCGATAGTATTCTTACTTCTGTTCTTTAGTTTTGGTATTGTAGGAATTTCTGCAGCATTCCATATAAAATGGTTATTGCTGCCTGGAATTATTGTAATTGTACTTGCCATAACATATGCGTTTGTTTCCAGTACCAGAATAAACAAGTTCGAAACATAAGCAAAACATTCGTCTTGATAACAATGGGAAAAACCATTAAGACAATAGCTAAAGAAAGTAGAATTATTATGAACATTATTCAAAGTGAAAAATTTTCATGCTGCAGGGATAACATGACGATACGCGGGATCTATTTTCATCCGCAGGGAGAGAACCTGCCTATCGCCATCATCAGCCACGGTTTTATGGCTAACTATCAGACAACAAAAAAATATGCCAGATGGTTTGCAGAACATGGATATGCTGCTTTCTGTTTTGATTTTAATGGCGGCGGGCTTAGATGTAAAAGTGATAATGACTCGACCAAAATGACGATTTTCACTGAGGCAGAGGATCTGATAACCGTTATTGATTATGTAAAATCACTGCCGGAGACAGATAGCTCCGCACTCCTGCTGATGGGTTGCAGCCAGGGAGGCGTTGTCTCTGCCCTTGTAGCTGCCAGACTGCAGGAGCAGATCAAAAAGCTGGTTTTATTTTATCCGGCGCTTTGTATTCCGGATGATGCCAGAGCCGGAAAAATGATGTTTGCTGAATTTGATCCAAAAAACATCCCGGAAATTATCCGTTGCGGTCCCATGAAGTTAGGGCACGATTATGCGGCATCTGTACTGGATTTTGATATGATTAGTGAAATCAGTAAATATGAAGGACAAGTTCTGATTATCCATGGAACAGCTGACAAAATTGTTGACTATCATTATTCTGAACGGGCACAGGAAGCATATGAGAATGCCATCCTAAAACTTATTCCGGATGGGAAGCATGGATTTTCTAAAAAGGATAACAAACAGGCGTTAGAATATCTTGATCAGTTTTTAAAGTAAATGAGTGGGGATGTCAGGAAAATGTGTAAAAATATTAAAATCCGCAACATAGACGATTATTTTTTAGTAAGAAATATTCGCCCTGACGAAGCAGCCCAGACCGCAGAAATCGAAGCAATATGTTTTCCGCCGGAAGAAGCATTGTCCGAAAAAATGATGTCTGATCGCATTGCTGAGGCAGCAAACTATTTTCTTGTGGCAGAAGATAAAGTGACAGGAAAAACCTCCGCAAACTTCCTGCTGTTATTAAAATAAAAATTCTTTTTCATATTACGCCGGGCTTAATAGTCCGGCACTCCTTTATTTTTCCCATTAAAAATATAATATTTATCCATACATAGCCTGTGCAATCCATCATCGCTTAGGCTTTTTTATTTTACCCAGATTGGAGGTGATGACATGGCACTTGGCTCACGATACGGGGCGCCCCTCGAGCGCAGGGAGGACGGGTCGCTTTACCAGATGACTGAGGCGCAGCAAAAATCGGCGGTGCGTCTTATCGAAAAGAACTGCTGTAACTACTGGCATGGCTCCTGCCTTCTGCTGGAGGACGGGGAGTTGCGTTCCTGCCCGCAGAAGATTTCTTATTCCGTCTGCTGTTGATGGTTCCGTAACGCAGTGCTTCCGTCTGCACGGGAACTGGAAGCAGAGACTTTTAACAACAGCCCGTTCAAACGGTGTGTGCGGTGCGGCAGGAAATATCTTCCCGGATCAAACCGGAGCCTTTACTGCCCTTATTGTGCAGGCATGGTAAGGCGGCAGAAAGACCGGGAACGGAAGTGGAAAATGCGGCACGAATGTCCGCATTTAGGAGCTTAAAAAGCAAGCAAAATCAAGGGTTTCAAAACTGGATTTCGGCACAAGGCCCTTCATCAACAGAATATATCTGGCGCTAATAGGGAGTATGAAAAAAAGTCTGTAAAAGTTTAAATGTTAGGTCTTCTATGATA
>JAJPZY010000026.1 GCA_021204085.1 Clostridiales bacterium
CTACACGGGGGTTTCGCCGATATGGCGTAGTCCCGTGAATAATTCAGGTTTATTTATGTCGTTTTACGGTATAAAAAGAAAACGAATACTTAAATTTGAGTATAAATTATAGATTAACAGTACTTTTTCATGAGAATTAGTAATTGCCGGCGGAAAAAAGCTGTTGTAGCATAAAATTCAGAAAGAAGAGTACAAAGGCGTACCTGAGAGGAATCAGGTGTGCCTTTTTTCGTACTCAACTGCAAGAATTCAATCGTTTGTACGTATTTTGCTGGATTTCAGGCAGGCAAACAGTCGGATAGGAGCAGTGAACCAGAAAAATCAGAAAGGAAGAAGTAAAAATGGCAGACAAAGCACAGGTAATCAAAGATTTGGATCGGGTCATCGGACTGATCAAGACAGACACAAAGGACATTCCGCAGGAAGAGAAAAAAGCAATGGTTGCGGAGACGCTGGATCATTTTGACAATTATGTCAGCCCGGGCTGGTTAAAGTACCGGAAGTCTGTATCCTCTGATTCTGAGGGCGGCGCGGTTTTAGAGTGGCATGATGAGGGCGCGTATTGCTACGGACTGAACGGGGAGCAGTTTATCGACTGCCTCGGCGGTTTCGGCATTTACACCTGCGGACACCGGAATCAGGAGATTATGGATGTGGTAAAAGCACAGCTGGATCATCAGGCGCTTCATTCGCAGGAGCTCTTAGATCCGCTCCGCGGTTATCTGGCAAAGGCTGTTGCCGATATCACTCCCGGCAGACTGCAGCAGTGCTTTTTTACCAACGGTGGCGCAGAGGCGGTTGAGATGGCATTGAAGCTGGCCCGTATCGCAACCGGCGGCAGATGGTATATTTCCACAGTCGGAGCATTTCACGGAAAATCCATGGGTGCAATCTCCATGGGCGGCAAGGGCGCTTATCGTGTTCCTTACACTCCGATGGTACAGCAGGTACAGCATGTGGAGTACGGCAATGCAGAGGATGTCCGCAAGGCGATCCGCAATTTACATACGGTGGGTGAGAAGGTTGCGGCCGTTATCCTTGAGCCCATTCAGGGTGAGGCAGGCGTAATCGTTCCGCCGGCAGGATATCTTCAGGAAGTTCGTGATATCTGCGACGAGTATGGCGTTGCGTTGATTTTCGATGAGATTCAGACGGGCATGGGCCGTACCGGCACCATGTGGAGATGCGAAGCGGAAGGCGTGACCCCGGATATCATGACATTCGGTAAGGCGTTCGGCGGCGGTATCATGCCGATTACCGGTATCATCTGCACACCGGAGATGTGGACGCAGGATCTGATCGACAACCCGTGGCTCTTAGGTTCCCCGACCTTCGGCGGCAACCCGGTCTGCTGCGCGGCGGCGATCGCGACGATCAAATATATGCTTGAACATGATATCCCGGGCGTCTGCAAGGCAAAAGGAGAGGTTTTAAAAGCGGGTCTTGTTTCACTCGCAGAGAAATATCCGGAGATCATTCAGGAAGTCCGCGGTACCGGTTTGATGCTGGGCGTGGAATTCCATACCAGTGATCTCGGCTATGAGGTTTCCAAAGGATTGTTCGCGAGAGGCGTGCTGACCGCGGGAACGCTGGTTAATGCAAAGACCATCCGCTTCGAGCCTACCGCAGTGATTTCCGATCAGGATATAAAGGATGTTATCACCCGGATGGATGCGGCGCTTGCGGATGTAAAAGCGGCAATGTAACCATGATTATAGTACAGCGATTCGCAGATAATCGGATCAGATTATCTGCGAATTACTGTAGCAAAGCAGAGTAAAGTGAGTTATTGAGTGTGCGGTGATACACATAGATGAGTATCTGCCGACCGGGAAAGGATATATGATGTTTCGGGAAATGAGAAAACGAAGGCAGCTGATACCGTCGGAAGAATCAGTAGAAATACTGAAATCCGGGGAAACCGGTATCCTTGGGGTATTGGGGGATGAGAGGTATCCTTATACAGTGCCGGTCAATTATGTGTATCACGATGGGAAGATATATTTTCACGGAGCAAAATCCGGCCATAAAATGGACGCCATAAAAAGCTGTGACAAAGTGTCTTTTTGTGTGATAGAAAAGGATGATATTGTTCCTGAGGAGATGACCACATATTTTAAAAGTGTGGTGGTTTTCGGGCGGGCACGTATCCTGGAAACGGATGCAGAGATCAGACATGCGGCAAAACTGTTGGGCTTAAAATATAATGATAATGAAGCATTTGTGGATAGTGAGATCGAGCGGGAATGGAATATCTTAAGCTGTGTGGAAATCACCATAGAGCATATGACCGGGAAAGAGGCGAGTGAGCTGACGGATATGAGAAAACTGAAATAGCGACGTTTGAAAATGTTGAAGATGGTGTTTTTTACAGAAAGGAGATATATCAATGGAGATAAAGAAAATGTTTATCGGCGGTGAGTGGGTGGAGAGCGTATCCGGCAACACTTTTGACGCCATCAATCCGGCGACCGGCGAGGTGATTGCAACAATCACGGAAGCTACCGTAGAGGACGCCCGTCTGGCAGTCGCCGCGGCAAAAAAATCCTTCTATGAGACGCGCGAGTGGAGGGATATGGACTCCCAAACCAGAGGCGATGTCCTTCTGCAGATTGCGGATATGATGGACGAGGCGAGGGATGAGCTCGCCTATTTAGACTGCATTGACATGGGCAAGCCGCTGCGGGAGGCGGAGGCGGACGTGGACGACGCCATCCACAACTTCCGTTATTACTCCAGCCTGATCAAGACTCCGCACGGCGGTGTGTATGAGGTAAACGAGGGATTCGGAAAGATGCATTCCTATACGGTTCATGAGCCGACCGGCGTCTGCGCGCTGATCACACCGTGGAATTATCCGCTGCTTATGGGCGTGTGGAAACTGGCTCCGGCGCTGGCAGCAGGCAACAGCATTGTCTACAAGCCGTCATCCAACTGTGTGCTTTCCAGCATCCGCTTGTTTGAGATTTTTGAAAAAGTGCTCCCGAAGGGAAGTGCGAATCTGGTCTTGGGACCCGGCGGAACGATCGGAAATGAGCTGGCGGCCAACATGGACGTGGATATGGTAACGTTCACCGGAAGCACGGTTGTCGGACAGAGTATTATGCGCGCGGCGGCGGGCAACGTCAAGAAGATCGGTCTGGAGCTGGGCGGAAAGTCCCCGAACATTATTTTCGCGGATGCGGATCTGGAAGGTGCGGTTGAGTGGGCGATGATCGGTATTTTCCTGAATCAGGGCGCGATCTGTTCCGCAGGTTCCCGGATTCTGGTAGAAGAAAGCTTCGCGGAAGAGTTCACGAAGCGTCTGGCAGAGCGGGCGAACGCAATCACCATCGGCAATCCGCTTGATAATCCGGACATGGGAGCGATCGTTTCCGAGAGCCAGATGAATAAGATTCTTGATTACATCAAAAAGGGCGTCGAGGAAGGCGCAACACTGGTCTGCGGCGGCGAGCGTTATACCGAGGGCGAGTGTGCGAAGGGATATTTTGTACGACCCACTGTTTTCGCGGACTGCACGAACGATATGACCATCGTAAAAGAGGAGATTTTCGGACCGGTAGTGACGATCCAGACCTTCAAGACTGAGCAGGAGGCGATTGATCTGGCCAACAGCACCGAATACGGACTGGCGGGAGCCGTATACACGAAGGATGGCTCCAGAGCACTCCGCGTGATCAAAGAACTTCGCGCCGGCATTACCTGGATTAACTGCTATAACCCTTACTTCAATGAGGCACCGTGGGGCGGCTACAAGAAATCCGGTATCGGCCGTGAGCTCGGCGTGCATGGACTGGAGGAGTATCAGGAGATCAAGCAGATCAACATCAATCTCAATCCGGGGATTGTAGGCTGGTACGAGCACTGAGCGCCATCTGCGGAATACTGAAACGGCACTGAGTCGGGCGTAGATTTGTGGAAGTAATAGAATATTGACATTATGTGATGCAACGAGGCATACCCCCAGGGAGAGGTATGCCTCGTTTCTATGTAGTAGTTTTACGGAAATAAAGTGTAGATTCTCTCAAGAAAGTAAAAAGTAAGGAGGCTTGATATGTCAACAGGATTAATAGCTGTAATCATCATATGTATTGTGATTGCCGGCGCCATCTCGACCAAGCGATGCACCGAGTTTTTGTTTCTCGGTTCTATCCTCGGTGCGCTGGTATTATTTGGAAGGCATATGCCCATGGAGTATGTGGGTATTCTGGAATCTGTCGTCGGGGACGAGGACAACGTCTGGCTGTGGCTGGTCTGCGGTCTCTTCGGCAGCTTGATTGCGCTTTTGCAGGCGTCAAAAGGAACCTTCGGGTTTCAGAAAATTATGGATAAGCTGTGTAAGACAACGCGGATGACGATGCTGGCGTCTTTTGTTCTTGGTATTCTGATCTTTGTGGATGATTATCTGAATGTGCTGACGGTCGGCGTCTGCATGAAAGGTCTTTATGATAAGAAGAAAATCCCCAGAGAGTCGCTGGCTTACGTGCTGGATTCCACCGGCGCCCCGGTCTGCGTTATTCTGCCGTTTACCACATGGTCGGTCTTTTACGCAAACCTTTTTTATAATGAAGAACTGGTAAACACGACATTTTCTTCCGGGTTTAACGCATATATTCATGCAATTCCGTATCTGTTTTACCCGTTTATCGCAATTTTGTTCGTGTTCCTCTTCTGTATGGGTTGGATGCCGAAGCTCGGCACGATGAAAAAGGCGTATAAGCGCGTGGAAGAGACCGGCATGGTTTATTCTGAAGCCAGCAAAAAATACAATATGGATGAACCGGAATACACAGACGAAGGCAATGTGTGGAATTTTCTGATTCCGATCGGTGTTCTGGTATTCCTCGGTATTTTCACAGGTGAGATTCTGCTTGGCGTATTGGCTGCCCTGGTGGTCTGTCTTGTGATGTATGTACCGCGCAAGCTGATTACGATGGAAGAGTTTTTCAACTGTCTGGTCAGCGGCTTCGGTTCCATGCTTTCGATTTTCTTCATGCTGGTAGGCGCGTTTTCTCTGGCAAATGTCTGCTCCCAGATGGGCCTGACGGAATATCTGATCGGTTTGGTTACTCCGTTTATCTCGGCAGCGGCTTTCCCGGCGATCGCTTTCCTGCTTCTCTCCGTACTTGCATTTGTGACCGGATCCAATTGGGGCATGAGCGCGGTTGTTATTCCGATTCTGATCCCCATGTGCGCGGCTTTAGACGGCAATGTTATCCTGACGATGGCGGCAATCATCTCCGGCGGTGCGTTCGGAAGCCATGCCTGCTTCTATACGGATGCGACGGTACTGTCTTCCAATGCGGCCTGCATTGAAAATATGGAGCACGCCATGAGCCAGTGGCCTTACGTGTTTATCGCGGCGGCCATATCCACGGTATTGTTCCTTGTATGCGGATTTACGATGGCGTAAAGAAAGGGGAAAATATGAGCAAAAGCAAATATGTGATCACAATCACGCGCCAGTTCGGCAGTATGGGGCGTCCCATCGCGAAACTGGTAGCGGAAAAACTGGGAATTGAGTATTACGACAGAGATCTGGTAGATAAAGCGGCGGATAAGCTGAATCTCCCGGTATCCACCGTAGACCGGGAGGAGGAGACTGCGTTAGCTGCAAGCCAGCACCAGAAGAATTTGTTTTTCTATATGGAATATCCCATGGGCAAGGGAACAACGGCTACGCAGGAAAAGATTTTTGAGACACAGAAAAATCTGATTGAGTTTCTGGCGGAAAAAGACACTTGCGTCATCGTGGGCCGGTGTGCGGACTTTGTGCTCAGCGACATGGAAAATGCCGCACACATTTACATTTACGCATCCTACGATGCCCGGCTGAAACACTGTATTGAGGACCTCGGTATGGAAGAGAATGAAGCCCGGCGGATGATCGCTTCTGTAGACAAGGCGAGGGAAGCGTATCATCTCAATTTTGCCGGGTATAAGCCGGATGACAAGCGTTTCAAGGATCTGATGATCGACAGCAGCTTCCTCGGCGTGGAGGGAACGGCGGATTTTCTGGTGGATGTGATCCGGAAAAAATTCGGGCTGGGGTAAGCCCGACGAGGGAATAATTAAAGAGAATGTGAAATTTTAAGAAGCCACACAGAAGTTACGGAAAGCCTCTGTGTGGTTTTGTTTTATATCATAGGAAAGACCTTGCTTTTGTAAAGTGTTAAAGTGTGTGATTTCCTATGATATAAAAACACTCCGTGAGGATGCGCAGCAGCTGTGCACGCTTGTTCACTAAGCTCACGATGTTCGCTAAATGAGCCAATGCGTCGCGGATAGGAAGTTTTTGCTGCGCAACCGCTCGCGCGCGAAGTGTCGCGGGGCGACACTTTATTTCTCATAGGAGACCGTACTACTGTAAAATATTATGGTGCTTTCCTATGATATTAAACTCTCTGTGAGGCTGTAACCACAGGGAAGACCTGTAGCTCGCGAATTGTAACAGTAGGATTGTAATACGTAGGATAAGAAAAAAGTTGAGAAAAGCATGTTATAAGGGTATAATATAGAAATCAGAAGAGTGGAGGAGGTGCCGGTGTGGAGGAATTATTACTGACAAGAAGTACAATTGAAAAAGCCGGAAAAGAGGCAATAAATGCGCTTAGGATAGCTATGGCAGATGAACTTGTCAAAGTAGTTCTTTATGGTTCCTGTGCCAGAGGAGATTTTAATTCAGATTCGGATTTGGATATTGCTTTGATTACGAAATGTGATCGGGTGAAAGCCAAAAAGTATGTTGATATACTTGCAGAAATATCCTCTAAGCTTGCCATGAAATATTTTATAGTGGTAAATTTTGTTGCTATTCCGGAGTGGGAATTTCAGGAAAAAAAAGGATGGTATCAATATTTTAAGAATATTGAATCAGATGGGATCGTATTATATGGATAGTGATTACAGTTATGCTTTGGCAAATGTAAGGTTGGATCGAGTGAAAGAACTTTTAAAAGACGCAGATAATTTATACAATGCCAAATCTTATAAATCTGCAAATAACAGAGCGTTTTATGCGATGGAAAAAGCGGTACGGGCATTGCCTGTTTTGGAGGATGTTGAACCGCAGACACACAATGGTGTATTAAAACAGTTCAACTACCTGTTTATTTTCAAAGGTACTGGTTTTTTTACTCAGGATGATTATCAGAAGCTTGCAAAATCAGAACAGATTCGAAATGCTTCGGATTATGATGATTTTTATCTGGCGAGTAGAGAGGAAACTTTGCAGGAATTTGAGAATGCTGTATATATGGTGAAGAAGGCGGAACAGTATATTTTGAGTAGAAGGCAGTGAAATCCGAATTAAAAATTCAATAGGGTATGATTTCAAGGGAAGAAAGCCATGAATCGGAAACACAAGCGTTCTGTTCATGGCTTTCCCTTTTCGTATGTGCAGAAACTCTTAGGGAGTATGAAAAAAAGTCTGTAAAAGTTTAAATGTTAGGTCTTCTATGATA
>JAJPZY010000073.1 GCA_021204085.1 Clostridiales bacterium
ATACACCCCAAAAACTTTTTAAAATTTAGCTTGACATATCACCAGATTGCTCCTTATCGCTGTGGTTTTCTCTCAGCTGGTGTTCCATCATCTGCACCAGCATCTCTGTGGCCGACTTTGTGCCGTTCGGATTCCCGAATGAGGAAACCCGGAAGGTCACTTTGCCGATTCTGTGTGTGTACGGTGCCGCGAGGGCGGCGATGAATTTGAGGGTGAAGCTCTGAATCACTATAAACATGATTCACTGAATATTGTAAAAAAAATCATCAGCCTTTCTCTGGTCCTGTTTGGTGCAACATTGCCGCTGATCATCTTCTCGTATGATGGCTATTCGGGACTCCTGTGGTGGGATTGGGCGGTATATGCGCTGCTTTTCGGCGGTGTGTTCGCTGTCATTGCGTGGATTTTTTCCCTGATGATTACTGTTATTGCTGAGCGAAAAGGGTTCTACCGGCTCAGTGATGAAAAACAGGTACTGCGTTCCCGCCGAAGACAACTCAAGTTAAAAATCGTAGGGATTACACTGCTTGTTATCGCCGGAACCGCTGTTATATTTACTCTTGTATTTCCTGCCTGACAGTTGTATAATTAATTCATTCATGGGGAGCCCGTCCGGCGGGCTGAGAGGAAGGCGCTATCCTTCGACCCGTTGACCTGATTTGGATAATGCCAACGTAGGGATGTGAATGAGAGTGTATATTTCATAGACATAGACGGAAGGCTTCCAGACCGGAGGGCTTCCGTTTCTTCATATTATAGAAGCGTAGTCGTTTAAAATCAGATCAATGTTTATTTCGCAGAATCATTACAGAAAGGAAGTATTCTATGGTAAAGATTAACGGAACCGCGTGCGATGCGGCGAAGCAGACGCTGCGCGCGTATCTCGCTTCCGCAGGCTATGACGAAAAGCGTGTGGCGGTGGAACGAAACGGCGCAATCGTCCCGAAATCGGCGTATGCAGAGACAATTTTGGAAGACGGCGATGAGGTAGAAGTGGTCAGTTTTGTGGGAGGCGGTTGATATGACTTTCCCGACAGAAAATGAGATGAAAAAAGCGTTGGAAAGCCGGCAGGGGAAGGAAATGGTCCGGAAGCTGTCGGAGAGTACCGTGGCGGTCTGCGGATTGGGAGGATTAGGATCGAATATCGCCATCTCACTGGCGCGGGCAGGAGTCGGACGTCTTATTCTTATCGATTTTGATCAGGTGGACGTGACGAACCTTCACCGTCAGCAGTATAAAGCGTCGCAGGTCGGGATGTATAAAACAGAGGCTCTTTCGAAGAACCTGCTGGAGATCGCGCCTTATATCCGACTTACCTGTTATTCCAGCCGAATCAGCGCAGATAATTTTGAACGGTTTCTCGCGGATGCCGATGTAGTCTGTGAGGCTTTTGATGACCCGGAGGCCAAGGCAATGCTGACTGACGGCGTTCTGGAAAAAATGCCGGAGAAGTATCTCGTGGCAGCATCCGGCATGGCCGGACTCGGCCCGGCAAATGACATACAGACAAGGCAGATCACAGATCATTTTATACTCTGCGGCGACGGAGTCAGCGAAGTAGCTGACGGAGGCGGACTGTTTGCCCCACGCGTCATGCTCTGCGCGGCGCACCAGGCGCTGGCTGTCCTGCGGATCCTGGCGGGTATGAGATGATGCTGATGACACCTGACATATCCGTCTAGACAATTAAAGGAGGCAATTATGAACACAGACGACAAATTAATTATCGGAGGTCGGGAATTCACTTCCCGCTTTATCCTGGGAGCCTGGATCTCCGAGCTGCGGCGGATCGAAGCGGAGGCGCGTGAGGACGGCGCGCAGATCCTTCCCCTGGCGGAGCGCCGGGCCAATCCCAAAGAACAGGAAAATATTTTAGATTACATACCGGAGGGGGTTACCCTGCTTCCGAATACTTCCGGCGCAAGAAATGCCGACGAGGCAGTTCGTATCGCGCGTCTGGCCAGAGAGCTTGGCTGCGGGGACTTTGTAAAAATCGAAATCATGCGTGATTCCAAGTATCTCCTCCCGGACAATCAGGAAACAATCCGGGCGACAGAGATTCTGGCGAAGGAAGGTTTCGTGGTCATGCCCTACATGTATCCGGATCTGAATGTAGCCCGCGACCTGGTGAACGCAGGTGCGGCGACCATCATGCCTCTGGGTTCCCCGATCGGCTCCAATAAGGGGATGGCGACAAAGGAATTTATCCAGATTCTGATTGATGAGATCGACCTCCCTATCATTGTGGACGCCGGGATCGGCAGACCGTCTCAGGCCTGTGAAGCGATGGAGATGGGTGCGGCTGCGATCATGGCAAATACCGCGCTGGCTACGGCGGGCGATCTTCCTCTGATGGCAAATGCGTTCCGTCAGGCGATTGAGGCGGGGCGGAAGGCGTATCTGTCCGGATTGGGCAGAGTCCTTGTCCGCGGCGCATCCGCATCGGATCCGCTGACGGGATTTCTGAGAGATTGATGTCTTGTCGCAGACAAATGATTTTTGCACTAAATGGTAAAATTTCTGTTCCGGTTTATCTGGGGCAGGAGATAAACAGATAGATATTATGTCGGTAGATCCGATTTTTGAACGGTGATCTGAAAACAGGCAGAAGGAAAAACCGAAAAACGAAATCAGATTGTGACATAGCAGAGGAGATGAGAGAAGTGGAAAATCAGTTTTTTATAGATTCGGATTCTTTATCGGAGAAAGCGCTGGAAATCAAGCATCGTCTTGAGACTGACCCTTCCTCCAGAAAAAACCATATGGAATACCTGCCGGGGATGGAGCAGATTCAGTCAGACATCTGTCAGAAGATCATGGAACAGATGGACAGCTATGATTACTCTGCCTACACGGCGATGGATGTGAGAAAAGCACTGGATCACGAGACCTGTTCCGTAGAGGATTTCAAAGCCCTTCTTTCCCCGGCGGCGGAGCCGTTTCTGGAGGAAATGGCGCAGCGGGCGCGGGTGGAGACCAGCAAGCATTTCGGCAATACGGTGTATATGTTTACCCCTTTATATATTGCAAATTATTGTGAAAATTACTGTGTATATTGCGGGTTTAACTGCTACAACCATATTACGCGGATGAAGCTTGATATGGAGCAGATTGAACATGAGATGAAAGTTATTGCTGACAGCGGGATGGAGGAGATCCTGATTCTGACCGGTGAGAGCCGTGCGCAGAGCAGCGTGGAGTATATCGGGGAGGCCTGCCGGCTGGCGCGGAAATATTTCCGTATGGTTGGTGTGGAGATTTATCCTGTAAATACGGATGAATACCGCTATCTCCATGAGTGCGGGGTGGATTATGTGACCGTGTTCCAGGAGACGTATGACTCAGATAAGTACGAGACCCTGCATTTACTGGGACATAAGCGTGTATGGCCGTATCGGTTTGATTCCCAGGAGCGGGCGCTGATGGGCGGGATGCGCGGCGTCGGATTTTCCGCGCTTCTGGGACTGTCGGATTTCCGGAAAGACGCGCTGGCCAGTGCGCTGCATGTGTATTACCTGCAGAGAAAATATCCGCAGGCGGAGATGTCTCTTTCCTGCCCGCGCTTAAGACCGATCATCAACAATGACAAGATCAATCCGCTGGATGTGGGAGAGAAGCAACTCTGCCAGGTGCTGTGCGCTTATCGGATTTTTATGCCTTTTGTCGGAATTACTGTTTCCTCAAGAGAGAACGCAAACTTCAGAAACGGTATTGTAAAGATTGCCGCGACGAAGATTTCTGCCGGCGTTTCCACCGGAATCGGCGACCATGAGAGTAAGTATACCGGAAAGGAGACTGACGGCGACGCGGGTGATGAGCAGTTCGAGATCAGCGACGGGCGGAGCCTGGAGAAGATGTATTCCGATATGTCCGAGGAGGGGCTGCAGCCGGTGCTGAACGATTACTTATATGTATGATGATACCCAGGGTCAAAATGTCATGAATGGAATGGAAAGTAATAATCATGAGTTACGCGAATATGATATTCTGTGCGTCACGAACCGGAAGCTGTGCCGGGGAGATTTTTTAGAAAGGCTCGACCGTATCGCCGCAAACCATCCAGCCGGAATTATCCTGCGTGAGAAAGACCTGCCGGAGGCGGAGTATGAACTCCTGGCGGCGCAGGTTATGGCCATCTGTGCCCGTCACGGTGTTCTTTGTATTCTTCACAGTTTTGCGGATGCGGCGCTGCGTCTGCACGCGGAGGCTTTTTACGCACCGCTTCCCGTTTTGCGCGGGATGCCGGAAGCGCAGCGAAAACAGTTTCGGGTTCTCGGCGCCTCCTGCCATTCAGTTGAGGATGCCCGGGAGGCGGAGCAATTGGGGTGTACCTACATCACTGCCGGTCATATTTTTGATACGGATTGTAAGAAGGGACTCCCGGGGCGCGGGCTGGATTTTCTGCGGGAGGTCTGCGTGTCGGCTGACCTTCCGGTGTGGGCGATCGGCGGCATTACTTCGGAGAATGCAGCGGACGCTCGCCGTGCCGGGGCGGCAGGCGTCTGCGTGATGAGCGGGCTCATGCAGTGTGAGGATGCGGCAGCAGCAATGAAGGCGCTGGATGTTTCGTAAGAAGGCGTAACTCGAGGATAAAAATTTGTGATGCGATTGCCCATGCGCGAAACATCACAAATCATATTGTATGAAAAACGAAAATGACTGACTATGCAGCTGTGGCTGTTTATGTCAGTTTTTTCATTTATACACAATCTACCACAGAGAAACAGTGCAATCCATTTTTCCTTTTTTAAAATAGTTTGGTACCTTGACAAATGCCAGATACATGATATAATCTAAAGGTACCTAACGAAAAGAAGCGTTTTTACCGTTTGCAAATAGAAAAGGAGGAAATGTTTATGACAGAGATAAAGATCTGCCCCTGCTGCGGACGCCATTGTGATCTGAACGACCCGCATTGCGAGAGGGGCCGGGAGTACAGAGAAACCGGTGTGATTCCGGAGAGAGATGATAAATCAGTTAGCGAAAGAAACCATGGGGAGTATACCGGGAGCGGAGAAGGACACGTCAGTAGACACAATGAGAATATAAGAAAGCATCCATCGCGTGAAGGGAAATCGATTGCGGACAGGAGAAAGCATTTTCCGGATGGAGAAAAAGGTAATGAGGACAGAAGAAGGGATGGAGTCGGTGAAGATCGTGATGCCGATAAAAGAAAACAATACAGAAACGAGCGTTATGAGAATGCTGACATCAATGACCGGATTGTGATCAACCTGCGTGAACTGGGGCACAAGATACGCTTCCGTTTTGAGGGAAAGGGGAGCCAGGAGCGTGTCCTTGGGATTTTAAAAGAGCAGGGAGATATTACGCAGCGGGAGCTGACGGAGCGGCTCGGCATCAAACCGGGATCAGCAAGCGAACTGCTGGCGAAGCTGGAAAATGCCGGTATGATTCTGCGCAGCCAGAATAATGAGGATCGCCGCATGGTCAATATTTCTCTTACGGAGGCCGGCCGTGAGCGGGCAAAGAAGGTTGATGGTTTGAGAGAGAAGAAGCAGGAAGAAATGTTTGCGTGCATGACAGCGGAGGAAAAGGAGACGCTGCTGGGGCTGCTGGAAAAGCTCAACCGCGGATGGGAGTTTCAGGAAATGGGGAACCATCATTACGGAAATCCGCACAGACATTCCGGTCACGGCGGGCACCGGAAACCATATGATTCGCAGAGGAGAGGGCAATGATCTGGAAATATGTAAAACCGTATCTGCCGTTTGCAATCCTTGCCGCATGTTTGATGGTCGGCGAGGTGATGATGGATTTGATCCAGCCCGGTATGATGAGTCAGATTGTCGATGACGGAGTGCTGGGTTTAAATAACGGCGGCGTCAGCGACATGTCGGTGATTCGGAATATCGGGCTGCGGATGATCCTCCTGGTTCTGGTCGGCGGCCTTTGCGGTTCACTGAATAACGTGGTCTCGCATTACACCGCGCAAAATATAGGAAACGACATGCGAAAGGATTCTTTTACCGGAATCATGTCGTTTTCGTTTTCGCAGCTTGACCGGTTTACCACGGGATCTCTGGTGACGAGAACAACGAATGATATTGTCCAGGTACAGAATTTTGTGTCGGTGTTTTTCCGCGGCCTGATCCGCATGTCTATGCTGATGTTTGGCAGTATTATCTGCATGTTCCGGCTAAACCGGGATTTCGGGCTCGCGGTTCTGTGTGTGCTTCCTTTTATCGTGGGCTGCATGATGATCTGTCTGTATAAGGCGAATCCAATGTTTGTAAAATTGCAGTCAGAACTTGACGGTGTCAATGCGATTTTGCAGGAAGATATCTCCGGAATCCGTATCATCAAAGCCTGCGTCAAGGAAGCGTTTGAGAAGAAGCGCTTCGGCAAGGCAAATGACAGTCTGACAGGGATACAGCTGGCCGTGCTGATCATCTTTGCGTTCATGGATCCGGTAGTCAATGCGCTGATGTATCTGGTTGTGGCAGTGATCCTCCTGATCGGCTCCCGTGAGATTGGCAGCGGCCTTACAACGCCGGGGACAATTATGGCTGCGATCACCTATACCACGCAGCTGATCAGCGGCATTCATATGCTGACGATGTTGTTTCAGAACATTTCCCGCGGGTATGTTTCATGGAAGCGGGTAAAGGAGATTTTGCAGACGGAACCGGAACAAAAAAACGGTACCTTCGATGGAAAAACCGAAAAGTGCGGAGAAATCGAGTTTAAAGATGTCTCCTTTGCCTATCCGGGAACCGGGCGGATGGTGCTGGAAGGACTGAATTTCAGTATTCATAAAGGAGAAACGGTGGCGGTCATGGGAGCTACCGGCTGCGGAAAGACCACGTTGGTCAACCTGATTCCGCGTTTTTATGATACCAAAAGCGGCGCGGTGCTTGTTGATGGCAGAGATGTCCGGGAGTATGATTCAAAAGCCCTGCGTGCAAAGATTGCCATGGTTTCTCAAAAAGCGGAACTGTTTGCCGTATCGATTGAAGAAAATCTGAAATGGGGTGCGCCGGAAGCGGATGATGAATCGGTGAGATCCGCCGCCTCCATAGCACAGGCAGATGAGTTTATTTCGACCACACCGGACGGTTACCGGACCATGGTAGCCGAGCGGGGCAGCAGCTTATCCGGCGGGCAGAAACAGCGGCTTTCGATTGCGAGAGCGGTGCTGAAGTCGGCGGAAATCCTGATTTTTGACGATGCGACGAGTGCGCTGGATCTTAAGACAGAGGCGAATCTTTATGAAGCGCTGCAGAGAGAAAATCCTGACTGTACCAAGATCATTGTCGCGCAGCGGATTGCTTCCGTTCGGCACGCGGATCGGATTATTGTGCTGGAAAAAGGCAGAATTTCTGCGGTCGGCACGCATGAGGAGCTCATGCGCAGGAGTCCGGTTTATCAGGATATTTACCATTCTCAGACGGAAGAGGGGGTGGCATGAGATGAGTACACAGAACGGTCAGGGAAGGTCAGCGGAGCAGAGTGTCAGCCGAATGACCCGGGGAAGCAGGTTTGCGGAAGTTGAGCACGCACAGAACGCCGGAGCAACGCTTGCTAGGATCGTGACGTATTTTATGGGAGAAAAAGCGCTGGTTTTTCTGATGTTTGCTGTTGTTGTCTGCGGTACTGTCTGCGGGGTTTTCGCTCCCAGTCTGCAGAGCCGGGCGGTGGATATCATTGCAGGGACAGAAAACGGAGACTTCCTGCGGACACTGCTTCTGATGTTTGCGTTATATCTTTTGTACAGCGCCGCACAGCTGGTGCAGGGGATTATCAGCGCGCGTCTCAGCCAGCATATTGTCAGGCGGATGCGCGGGGAACTGTTTGATAAAATTGTGAGCCTGCCGGTTCGGTATCTTGACAGGCATTCGCACGGCGATGTGATGAGCCGGATGACCAATGATATTGAAAATATATCAACCGTTATTTCACAGTCGCTGCCGACTTTGTTTTCCGGCGTCCTTATGGTGATCGGAACGGCGTCGATCATGCTGTGGTATTGCTGGCAGCTGGCGCTTTTAAGTATCGCAACGGTTTTTCTGACACTGTTTGCTACCAGGATTCTGTCGGGGAAAGTGCGCAAGTTTTCAAGGCAGCGCCAGAAAATTCTCGGCAGCCTGAACGGCACGGTGGAGGAGATGGTATCCGGATACCGCACGGTGGTTGCTTATAACCGCCAGGATATCACAACGAAGGAGTTTTATGAGACCGCGGATTCCCTGACGAAAGCGGGGATTCGGACCGATGCCTTAAGCGGCATCATCGGGCCGATTATGAACTGCATCGGAAATATCGGTTTTGTAGTCGTTGCGGCTTTTGGCGGATATTTTTCCGTAAAAGGACTGATTTCCGTGGGCGTGATTTCTGCGTTTATTGTTTACGCAAAGCAGTTCAGCCGCCCGATTAATGAGATCGCGCAGATTTACGGGCAGCTGCAGACGGCGATCGCCGGAGCAGAGCGGGTATTTACGCTGCTGGATGAGGAGGATGAGGATTCGCGCGGAGAAGCGTTGGCTCATGAGGAAACCGCGGAAGTGATCTTTCGCAATGTCAGTTTCGCGTACGAGGAGGGGACGCCTGTCATTCAGGACTTTTCCCTGACGGTTCCTTCCGGGAAAAAAGTGGCTCTGGTAGGGGCGACGGGAAGCGGGAAGACAACGATTGTCAATCTGCTGATGCGCTTTTATGATATTGATGCCGGAGAGATAACAATCAATCGTCAGGATATTCAGGATGTCGCCAGACAGAGCCTGAGGAGGGACGTGGCAATCGTGCTGCAGGATACGGTTTTGTTTTCGGATACCGTCCGAAGCAACCTGAAATATGCGAATGAAAATGCATCCGATGAGGATATGGAAAAAGCGGCGGCGCTCAGTCATTGCGAGGAGATGATCCGCCTTTTGCCGGACGGATATGAGACGGTACTGACCGGTTCCGGAGAAAATATCAGCCGCGGACAGCGTCAGCTTCTCGCCATCGCCCGGGCTTTTGTGGCAGACCCGCGGATCCTGATCCTGGATGAGGCGACGTCCAATGTGGATACCCGCACGGAGAAGGCGATTCAGGATGCGATGCAGCATATCATGCGGAACCGCACCAGTATTGTCATTGCGCACCGGCTGTCCACTGTCCGGGATTCGGATATCATTGTTGTGATGGATCACGGAAGGATTGTGGAGACCGGGAACCATGAGGAGCTATTGGCTAAAAAAGGAAAATATTATGAGTTATATGAGACGTAATATGCGGGGATTGCGACATAGAGACACAGTTATCTTTCAACCAATGGTGAGCAGTAACTGTGAGCACAGGTACAATATGCCGAAAGCGAGGCAGAGTCCTCCGCTGATATATTGATAGATTTTATATGGGTGGTTCAGGCGGTCGATGGCGCGTTTGGTTCTGGCTTTTGCTTCGCTGTCGGCTGTGTCTGAACCGTCTTTCTTTTTCCTGCTCATTACCCGTCTGGTATTCTGATGGCGTCCCAGAGCAGACAATGGAATGAGGAAGACTGAAAAAATCAGAAATCCGAAAAAGCCGGTAGTTGAAACGTTGCAGATCAGGGAGCCTGCGGTGGCTTCCGTATTGTATCGAAGAAAATTGACACAGTCAACCAGCAGCATGGCAGCTGTTACGATAATCATGCATATAAATATAATCTTGCAAAGAGAGGGCAGGACAGGCTCTTCCCAGGTACGGATGATGGCATCCTCTTTTTTTCGCGCACGGTTGGAGTGAACTTCCTGTGCGGCTGTCTCCATCACAGAATCATTTTCGACAGAATTTTTCTTTGGCATTTCTCATCACCTCTTCGACGTTTGAGTTATTTTACCCTGTATTGGCAGAAAATTCAATAATTGTGCAAAATTAACATACAGGTTTTTCCTTGTGGGCTTCAAGGCGGAAAAGTGATGGACAAAATACATAATCAAACGCTAAAATCGACTCAAAGAAATAGCAAAAATTACATATTTGATTTTGGGGGTAGTGCAATTATTTTGTGAAAAAATCTCGGGCGGTTTTTATGAAAGCAAGCTCAGCTGCATGAAGTTTTTTCCCTTTCGTGTAGCACAGCGCGAGTGTTGTCACAAAAGAACTGATGTATATGGGGCAGGAAAAAAGATTTTCCGGAAGGATGCCATGTTCGTCGCCGAAACGGCGATGCGTATAATCAGCAGGGCGCAAAATGCATCCGGCACCGCGTGCACATAAGTGGTCAAGCAAATCTCCGTTTTCAGAGCTAAATCCTGCTTTGGGCTTGAACTGGTGCTCTTCAAAGATGTGGGAGAAATCCCGTGCCATCTGGTTGTGTCTGTCGTAGAGGAGGAGGAACGGCATCTCCTTTAAAACGGAAAGCTCCTGTGTCTCCAACAGTTCTTTTTTTACAGACGGCCAGCGGCTGCCGTATATCTTTTCGGCAAGCTCAAGGCGGAAAGTGACGCAATACGGATCGTGGTCGATGAGCGGTACAGCAGCTAATTCTTCCTCAAGAGGGAGGTAACTGATGTACAGATCGACATACTGCATATAATGCAGGATATCCGTGTGAAAACGCTTGATAACGGACACTTCGTACTGGGGATATTTTTCATGAAACACGGCCAGCAGATCCGGCAGAAACGGAGGTTCGCTGTAGGTAGAAATACCGATGGTAATCTTACTGATGCGATTCTCATTGATGTCGGTGAGGTCGGAGAGCAGCTGGTCGTAGGAGTTTAAGAGTTCTTTTGCTCCTTCGTAAAAGCAGTCGCCTGCAGGTGTCAGAGTAAGCAGAGATTCTCTCTTAAAGAGGGGCGCACCGAGTTCGGTTTCCATTTTCTTCAGGTGTTCATTCAGTGATTGCTGCGACACGTACAGTTTGCGGGCAGCGGCGCTGATGCTTTGCTCTTCTGCGATCGCGATGAAATACTTGATATTCAGAAAGTTCATTCAAAATACCTCCCTCAAGAAGCTGATTGTGCAATTTGCCTAGACGTTCCCGAAACATTCGGGAATTTATGGGCATATTGTACCAGAGATTCTTCCTGCGCGCAAGCGGAAAGAAAATATGTGGTCGGAGCGATTTCAAAAGACACCCGATGACCGGTTTCAAAAGATTTTAAAGAGGAGGAAAAAAATGAAAATCAAGAGACTGATAGCATCAACTTTAGTGGGCGCGATGGCGTTTTCACTGGCAGCATGTGGTTCAAGCAGTAGCAGCAGTTCTTCGTCGGGCGATGCAACATCATCCGATGCGGAGGCGACGGTTGAGTCTACCGCTGAGGAAGGCACTCTGGTAGTCGGACTTTACAATAGCCTGGATTCCCTGAATCCGTGGACAAGCGGACAGATTACGAAGGATATGGTAACGTTCTGCCTGTATGAGACACTGGCAAGTGCGGAGACAGGATCCACAGATCTGGACTATATCCTGATGAAGGATTACACACAGGTAGATGACTACACCTTTGATGTAGAGATTTATGACTATATCACAGATGCTGAGGGCAACAACATTACCGCAGCGGACGTAGTCTTCAGTTTCGGCCAGTATATGGAAAACTGGGCGACTACCGTGGAATCCATAGAGGCGACCGGCGATTATACCTTTGAGATTGTCCTGAATACAGCTGCCGAAGGTTCCTTCGAGTACATCGTCTGTGAGGTTCCGATCGCAAGCGAGACAGCTTATAACAACAGCCCGGATCAGTTCTCAACAACCTCCTGCGGCACCATGCCGTATGTATGCGAGGGCGGAGCTGATTATGTATCCGGATCCACGATCATTTGTAGAAAGACAGACAGTTACTGGCAGACAGAGGAGGATCTGATCTATGAAGGCAGCGTTGCAAACGCTGATACGATCGAGTTTGATATCCTTACAGAGTCTACACAGCTGGCGTTAGCGATCGAGAACGGAACCGTGCAGGTGGCACAGTTTATCGATGCAAGCCTTCTGGATGAGGTATCCACAACAGACGGAGTCGAACTTGCGGCGCTTGCGTTCCCGGAGGATCGCGGAATTATGTTCTGCATGACAGAAGACAGCATTTTCTATGATAATCTGGCTCTGCGTCAGGCAATTTTGTATGCGATTGATAATGAAACTGTTGCGGAGGCATGCGGTTATGGTTACGGCGAGGCTTCTGTTGTGACATGCGGTAATTCCGAGCTGACGATTGGTTATGATGAGTCCTGGGAATCCGACAGATATCATTATGATCCCGAGAAGGCGAAGGAACTTTTGGAAGAGGCGAACTACAATGGAGAGACCATTCGCCTTCTGTGCAATGACAATGCGGCGATCACCATGCTGTGGCAGACTGTTCAGGCAAACCTGCAGGCGGTTGGCATTAACGCGGAGCTGAATGTTTGCGAGGGCACCACTTACGGAACCTACAGAGACGGCACCAGCGGACAGTATGAGCTGGCTTACGCAGGACCCGGCAATGCGGGATATGCAACGACAGACCTGTGGGATACCCTGTTTAACAGAAACAACTATTCTTCCGGATGCACATGGGCAGGACTGTATGATGACGAGCTTCAGGCACTTTATGATGCACTGACAGAGCCTAACGGATATACACAGGAGAATGTAAATGCATTCTATGAGTATATTACGGAAAATGCGCTGTACTATCAGATTTATGATCTTGACTGGTATGCGGCGTACAACACCAGCGCAGTTGAAAGCTATTTCGTTGACAGACGCGGCTTTATCCTTGCTAACACGGTTGTTCTGGCTGAGTAAAATCGAGACAGAAGAACCCAAAGGTGCAGGAGCCGCCTGCGTAAAATGACGCAGGCGGCTCTTTCAATAAAATGTACAGAAGCATTTTAGACAGGAGAGACTTATGGTTAAATATATTATAAAACGACTTTTACTTATGATACCTGTCGTCCTGTGCGTTACGATACTGGTCTTTACGCTGATGCAGCTTGCTCCCGGAGATCCGGCGCAGGTAATTCTCGGGGTAACTGCCTCGGAAGAACAGCTCGAAGCCATGCGGGAATCGTTGGGACTCAATGATCCGTATATCGTCCAGCTCGGCAGATACATGTCAGATGTATTTCTTCACTTTGATCTCGGAGAATCGTATCTGACAGGCATTTCCATCTCATCCGAGATGCTGACACGTCTTCCGAATACACTGATCCTTGCAGTGTCCTCCATGATTATCTCACTTGGTCTTGGTATTCCGCTGGGCATTCTTGCTGCGACCCACCAGAATACCGGCGCTGATTACGGTACAATGGCACTGGCTCTCGTCGGAACATCCCTTCCGGGTTTCTGGTTTGCGCTGGTACTGATCCTGTTCTTCTCCGGCAGACTGAATCTTCTGCCTGCTTACGGTACCGGAGGAATCCAGTATTGGATCATGCCGATCATTTCCACTGCGATCGCCGGAGTTGCTACGATGGCGAGGCAGATGCGGTCGGGTATGCTGGAAGTCATCAACGCGGATTATATCACCATGGCAAAATCGAAGGGTGTAAAACACAGAAAAGTCATTTACAGGCATGCGCTTCCGAACGCGCTGATCCCGGTTATCACTGTCGCAGGTATGAGTTTCGGTACTTCCCTTGGCGGAACACTGATCACGGAGACGATCTTCTCTATCCCGGGCGTGGGTGTATATATTATCAACGCGGTAAATAACCGTGATTACCCGGTTGTTCAGGGCGGCGTTATTCTTCTGGCAATCATGTTTTCCTTTATCATGCTGGCCTGCGATCTGCTGATCGCTGCGATCGATCCCCGAGTGAAAGCGCAGATATCCGGAGGAAAGAAAAGGGGGAAGAAGAAAAATGGCTGATGAGAAAAAAGTGAATGCGGTAGAGGAACCCGTAAAGAAGAAAAATCAGTTTATCGAAGTCATAAAAAGGATGACCGATAACAAGGGCGCCGTGGTAGGCGGCATTCTGTTTATCATCGTGCTTGTGATCGCGATTATCGCTCCGCTGATCGCACCATATGATTATTCGGAGATGAATATCCTGGAACGTCTGCAGGCCCCGAGTCTGGCACATATTTTCGGTACGGACCATATGGGACGTGATGTTTTCAGCCGTATTGTTTACGGTGCCAGATATTCGCTGATCATCGGTATCGGATCCGTAATATTCAGTGCGGTATTCGGCGTAATTCTGGGTGCTATTTCGGGATACTTCGGAGGATGGGTCGATAACCTGATCATGAGAATCTGTGATATTATCCAGTCCATACCGGGATTGATCCTGAACATCGTGCTTGCATGCGCAATGGGTGCCGGCGTGGTGAACATTGTAATCGCACTCGGAGTTGAGGGAATTGCGGGCACGGCGCGTCTGATGAGATCATCGATTTTAAATGTCCGGAAGATGGAGTATCTCGATGCCGCGACGGTCAGTAACTGCAACAGCTTCCAGATTATTACAAAGCATATTCTGCCGAACACCTTTGCACCGATTCTGGTGCAGGCTACGATGGGTGTAGGCGCGCGTATCATCACTGCAGCCAGCTTAAGCTACATGGGCATCGGTGTACTGCCGCCGACTCCTGAGTGGGGCGCGATGCTGGCAGACAGCAGAGATTACCTGATGAATAATGGTTACCTGTGCCTGATCCCGGGTATCTGTATCATGGTGGTTGTGCTGTCTCTGAATCTGCTCGGCGACGGCCTGCGCGACGCGCTTGATCCGAAGCTGAAGAAATAAGGGGAAATGATATGAGCAAAGAGAATAATTTTTTAGAGGTAAAAAACCTCACAGTCGAGTATGTAACAAAAGAAGAAACTGTGCATGCCGTGAATGATGTCTCTTTTTCCCTGGAAAAAGGAAAAGTGCTGGGCATGGTCGGCGAGACAGGCGCAGGCAAGACAACCATAGCAAGGACGATCCTCAGGATTTTACAGGAGCCGCCTGCCGAGCTCCGATCCGGCGAGATTTATCTTGACGGAAAGAATCTTCTGGAGATGTCAGAGGAAGAGATGTATGATGTCCGCGGAAAAAGGATTACCATGATCTTTCAGGATCCGATGACATCCCTGAATCCGGTTATGACGGTCGGCAGCCAGATTGCAGAGATCATTGAATTACACAATGATATTCCGAAAAAAGACATTCGGCATCGTGCGGAGGAAATGCTGGAGACCGTCGGTATTCCCGCAGAACGTTACGATGAATATCCGCATCAGTTTTCCGGCGGTATGAAGCAGCGTGTCGTTATCGCGATCGCGCTGGCCTGTAATCCGGAACTGCTGCTTGCGGACGAGCCGACGACCGCTCTGGATGTTACGATTCAGGCGCAGGTGCTGGAGTTGATGCAGAAGCTGAACCAGGAAAATAATACCACGACAATACTGATCACACATGATCTGGGTGTTGTGGCGGAGATGTGCGACGAGGTTGTAATTGTGTATGCCGGTGAGATTGTGGAATCGGGTTCGCTGGAAGACATTTTTGAGAATCCGACCCATCCGTATACAATCGGATTGTTTGGCGCGCTGCCGGATCTGAATTCTGATGTGGAGTGGTTAAGCCCGATTGACGGACTGCCGCCGGATCCTACGGATCTGCCGAAAGGCTGTAAGTTTAATCCGCGCTGCCCGCAGGTGTGTAATCAGTGCAGGACACAGGAAGTCGGAATGACAGAAATCACACCGGGACATTTCTGCCGCTGCATTCTGGTAGAGAAGAAGGAGGCGTAGAATGTCAGACAACAAATTAGTACAGATTAATCATTTGAAAAAATATTTTAAGACGCCTCGCGGTATGGTGCACGCAACGGATGATGTTACGTTCTCGATTGAGAAAGGGCGGACAATGGGCATTGTCGGAGAGTCCGGGTGCGGGAAATCTACTCTGGGAAGGATGCTGGTGCATCTGGAGGAAAGTACAGGAGGGGAGATCCTTTTTGACGGTGAGGATGTGACGCAGCTGAGAAAAAATGATCTGAAAAAGTTCCGCGAGCATGCGCAGATTATCTTCCAGGATCCGTATTCCTCTCTGGATCCCAGATATACGGTTGAGGATTCGATTAAGGAACCGCTGCTTCTGTCCGGGAAATACAGCCGGGAGCAGGCACAGGCAAAGACAAAGGAACTGATGGATCTGGTCGGCATTGCCGCAAGACTCAGAATGTCCTATCCGCATGAGCTGGACGGCGGACGGCGGCAGAGGGTCGGTATTGCCAGAGCGCTGGCATTGGATCCGGAGTTTATTGTCTGTGATGAGCCGGTTTCCGCCCTGGACGTATCCATTCAGGCTCAGGTGCTGAACCTGCTGAAGGAATTGCAGCAGGAGAAAAACCTGACCTATATGTTCATTACACACGATCTTTCCGTTGTAAAACATATTTCGGATGATATTTGTGTTATGTATTTGGGACAGCTGGTAGAGACAGCACCGTCAAATGAGTTATTCAAAAAGCAGTATCATCCGTATACGAAGGCGCTGCTTTCCGCAATCCCTACGACAGATATTCACAATAAGATGAATCGCATCGTATTGAAAGGTGAGATTACATCACCGATCGATCCGAAGCCCGGGTGCCGGTTCGCCGCAAGATGTAATTATGCGTGTGACCGCTGCCATCAGCCGCAGGAGCTGGAAGAAGTAAGCCCGAATCATTTTGTATCCTGCTGCAGAGTGCGTGAATTGAACAATCTGTAAACAGCATTTTGCGGAAGCGGAGATTGAGGTAGTATTATGGGAGATCAATTATATTGCGGAGCTGCCCGGGAGAAGATTACTCCTCCCGGGGAATGGCTTCCGCACTTAAGCGGCCTGATGAAGTCTTCTTTTGGAGGTGTGGTCGACGATCTGTACGTACGGGCGATTGCGCTTCAGAGCGGAAGTACCGGGATACTTCTGATTTCATTCGATCTGGATAAGGTACCCTGGCCGAAAGAAAACATGGAGGAGATTCGGAAACTGGTGCAGATTCCGGAGGAAAATATTCTGCTTGTAAGCATCCACACACACTCGGCTCCGATTGCGGGTGACCGAACCTTTGAGGGACCGAATGACATTGCGAAAAAGCTGCCGGAAGTGCAGGAAACAACGCGAAAATATGAAGCGTTTCTTACAGAGAAGCTGTTATCGGCAGTGAAGGAAGCATGTGGGAATCTGCAGCCGGTTCGTATGCGTTTTGGTTACGGAAAAAGCTATATCAATGTAAACCGTCTCGGTTTGTATGAAGTAAAGGAAGCAGACGGGTGGATTCATCAGGAGCTGGGCACCGGAACGAATTATGAGCGGGAAGCTGACAGGACGCTTTTTGTCATGTCGTTTGAAGATCTGAAGGGAATTCCTGTTGCCTTCTTTATCAATTATCCTGTTCACAATACGGTCATGATTTTAAATGCGTGCGGACAGGACGGCCGGGTCGGAATTTCTGCGGATATGGGCGGAAATGTCAGCAAAATGCTGGAAAGTGCTTATGCAGGAAGTGTCGCGATGTGGACCAGCGGAGCTGCGGGAGATTTGAATCCGATCATGTCCAATCAGGTCTATCGTGAGGATGCCGCTACCGGAAAACCGGTGGAATATTACGAAAAAGACGGAGCGATACCGCTTTCCATGTTAAAGACTCTGACAGCACACCATTTTGCGGATATTCAGAAGACGCTTCGGCGTCTTGGAAAGGGTGAGACCGAAGTCTCTCTTTCCGCTGATGCCATGTGGGCGGAGACACCGGGGCGTGATGAGAGCGGCAGGGATGTGTCATACAGAATCCGCGTTCACAGGATCGAGATTGGCCCGGTATCCCTTGTCGGATTCAGCGGAGAACTGTATTCCGGAATCGGACGCAGGATTCGGGAGGCGTGCGGTGCGGACAATCTGGTTTTGGTGAATCATGATGCCAGTATGGTCTATAATACGGGTTACATCTACGGTGATGAAATATTTGAATTGTGGGAGACTTACGGCGGCGACGTGGTAGGAATCGACCATACCTGGATGCGGCCGGGATATGTCGAGGCAGAGCTGATTCGCTGTGTAAAGATGTTAAATAATGGCGAAGGAAAGGCAAAAGAGTGATGAATGATCATTGCATGTCAAAAGAGGCGGAAGCTCATGTAAAGAACAAAATCTATGATATTCCTTATGCGGGACAATCCCCGTCGCAGATTCTTGATATCTGGTATCCGAATGAGGACTCAAAGGAGCCTTATCCGGTTATCATCCACTTCCACGGAGGCGGGTTTGCTCTCGGCGGACATCGCGAGGACAGTTTAGAACCGATGCTTCGCGGCATCGACAGAGGATATGCGGTAGTCAGTGTGGAATATCGCAAGAGCGGTGAAGCACATTTTCCCGCTATGCTCTATGATGCGAAGGCCGCGATCCGGTTTTTAAAGGCAAATGCCGAAAAGTATCGGCTTGACCCGGAGCGCTTTACCCTGTGGGGACCGTCCGCCGGAGGGTGGATTGTATCCATGGCGGCGCTGACTGTCGGCAATCCGGCGTTCGAGGATTTGAGCATGGGAAACGCAGATGCGGATGCGTCCGTGCGGGCTGTGATTGACTGGTGCGGCCCCTGCGGAGGGTTTCTTGAAATGGCTGCCTATTACCGCAAATACGGCGGCGGGGAACAGGACCATGATGCCCCGGATTCACCGGAATCTGAGTTTATGGGAGCTCCGATCACAGAAATCCCGGAGCTTGTGCGTCTCGCAAGCCCGTATCTCTACGTAAAAAAAGATATGCCATACTTCTTTATCGTGCATGGCAGTCAGGACGCGGTTGTTCCGGTGGAGCAGTCGGTCCGGTTTGCGCAGGCGATTCGTGAGGCTGCCGGAGAAGACAGAGTGAAGCTGTATATTGAGGAGGGTGCTCCGCATCACGGCAGAGTATGGTGGCATCAGGACTGGGTCGCGGATATGTGTTTTGATTATCTGGATGAGGTACTGGTGAAAAATGCCTGAATGAAGGCAGTAAATTTGTTTTAAATAATAAGGAGGACAGGAATTATGTCCGAAAAAATATTTGCATATGTTGGGAACTGGGGATTTGCCCCCGCTCCCAAAGGGATTTCCTCTTTTCGCTACGATGCGGAGAACGGAGATCTGCAGCTGATGGAAACGATTCGTCCGGATATTGCGGCCGGACAGCTGTGCCTCGATGCGGAAAATCAGATTCTGTACTCAGTCAATGAGTGCGGGGAGCGCAGGGGAGAGATCGGCGGCGGCGGATATGTTCTGGCATTTAAGATCGACTCGTCGACAGGAAAACTGACGTTGATCAATGAGCGGGATTCGCTTGCCCCGGAACCGTCTTATCTGTGTATGACGAAGTCAAAGAAATATCTGATGGCCTGCCATTGCGCGGATCCCTGGCACGTAACGAAGATCGTGCGGCGGGAGGACGGAAGTATCGGAAATGAGGTGCTTTTTGACGATACTGCGCTGGTTCTATTCCCGATTGAGGAGGATGGTTCCATCGGAGCACCATGCGATGCGATGATTACAGAAGGAACCGGAGGAAAAGGTCCTCATTCTCAGAGGAATGTAGATCCGGTTACCAATCACATCCAGCTCGTGGAAGTCATCTCCAGACTCCATGCGGTGATTCCCAGTCCGGACGGAAGCTTTTTTGTAACCTGCGATAAGGGAATGGATAAGCTTATTACCTTCCGCGTAGATGAAGAGGCCGGCCGGTTTGAAAAAATACAGGAGTATGCGGTGGATGAGGTGGCAAGTTTTCCGAGATACGGGGCTTTTCACCCGTCAAAGAAAGTTTTTTATGCAAACAATGAGAATCAGGCGCTTTTGAATTCATTTACATATGATGAGGAAGGACGTCTGACGCTGATGGATAAGCTGGAACTGCTGACAGAGGATGTGGGAATGATCGACGGAAAGCCGGTCGGTGCGCAGGATATCCTGGTTCATCCGGACGGGCATGCAATGTATGTGACCCTTTGCGGGTTAAATGACATCATTGTCATGTCGCTGGACGAGGAGGGAAAACCTTCTCTGAAACAGCAGATTAACAGCCGGGGCAACCTGCCGAGAGGAATTGCGCTCTCTCCGGATCACAGGTATCTGTTTTCCGGAAATATGGTATCCGGTGATATTACGAAATTTCTTGTGAAGGAAGATGGTACGTTAGAGTATACCGGAGACAAGATTGAGGCGGTGTCTCCTTCCGCCATCCGATTCTTCAAGGCAGAGTAACAGATAAAACAGCTGATTTCCCTTTCATATTTTCTTTATAAAACCGGGCTCCCCATCGATGTGATTCAATGGGGAGCCTGATTTATAGATAAAATATGAAGGTAGTGAATGGGCAATGCCGGAAATCTGGTTAGTCAGCGTCCATGGGAAGATTGCTGTATTCTTTGTAGAGTTCCGGGAGGAAAGTGGCCAGATGCTGCTGTTCTACGGTGTTGTGTATCTGAACATTTCGCAGGTACTGCTCACAGAGCATGAAGTCCGGAGTCTCCGTGTCGCGGATGATCTTTCCGTTTTCTGCGCGATAACCGATCCATTCTCTGGAACATGTCTCTACGCCGCCTAACGGGCAGGGCCTCGTGACGGAAAGCACCAGATGAGAGCCGGGGCAGTCAAAAGATTCCCAGCAGGAAGTGATGGCCACATTGGCATCCTGCAGTGCCTGGTATTTTTCTTCCGGAAAACCGTAATCCCTGACATCAAAATTGTGACGGATGGAGCGGATCGCCGGTTCGCCGTGCCCCATGTCGAGGCTTTCTAATGTATAAATCCCTTTTTTGATATCACCGTCCACCAGGCCGTGGTCTAAATGATCAACCGGATTCCAGAGTTTGTAACGGATGTTTCCGCAGCCTTCCGGAAGATTTTTGGAATGGATATTCAGCCATCTTACGTACCACATGCGCATCTGCGGTGTTACGGATTCGGATAAAACGGAATAATTGGCAATATAGCCGGTGCCGTCCGGCATCATGCAGTAGCCGTATTCTACTTTGTCGTAGCCCTCCGGACGCAGCAGGTCAAGCCAGTGATCCAGCGGAAGTGCGTCTGCGGGATCCATAGCGCCCTGGTCAAGGAGCTGGCTGTACAGCGGGTTCGGCTTATGCAGCGGATAGTCGGTGTAATATTTCGAAATCGGCAATTTCTTTTCACCGGGTGTAAGTTCCGGCAGTTCATAATATAAATCGCTCATTTTGGTTCCTCCTTATATACATTATTTTCTTTCCTGTGTCCTTATCATATAAGATAAAAAAGAAAATTGCCAACACCAAAAGAACGATGCTTTACAGGAGTTATCCTGTGATCAGAGACCGCAGTTCTTCGACAAAGCGTTTTTCTGCCTGATTCAGATGCTTCCCTTTCGGGTAGGTGAGAGAAAAATCTATGCCATCGATGTCTTTTAACGGATAGCAGGTGAGTGTGCCTGCACTGCCGTCTAAGAGTGTGCCGAATTTTCTCTTGCAGTAATCAGCCGGGCCGAGAAATGCACCGGTACCCGAGGTGCACAGGGCCGCCAGCAGAGAAGCGTCTTCGGATTTGAATGCTTCTATGGGAGTGAATCCGACGTTTTGGAATAATTCTTCTGCGGAAGGATGTAAATGTTTGTCTGTATAGAGAAGAAGAAACGGCAGCTTTTCCATTCCTTCAAGGCTTTGCGTCTCAATCAGTGTTTTTTCCTTTTCTGCCCACTCAGCGCCAAATATATGCTCCCCGAGTACCCTGCTGAATACAACGGAAAAAGGGTCTTTATTGATAAGCGGAATCGTTTCCATCCCTTTTTCCGCAGCGCCGCAGTGGAAGGTCAGATCGGCTTTTTCTCTGGAATACGGAGGATTCACGGAGATCTCGTATTCCGGGTATTTCTGCGTGAAATTTCCAAGCGCTTCCGGCAGGAACGGCGGCATGTCAAACGGTTCGACACCCAATACAATCTTGCTTCGTACAGTGTTGCTGACGATGGAAATCTCCCGCAGCATTTTATCCTGTGTACTTAAAATCTTGCGTCCGCCGCTGACAAAGCATTCTCCGGCAGGAGTCAGGGAGAGCGTGCGTCCCCGGTTCAGAAGAGGCGTGCCGATCTCTTCCTCCAGCCGGCGGATGTTTTCGCTCAGAGATTGCTGGGAGATATACAGGCTCTGCGCTGCTTTTGTAAAGTTGTTGTATTTTACAACGGCGAGAAAGTATTCAATGTTCTGGAAATTCATGGAGGCCTCCTTTAAAAAACGGTTCATTAAAAAAGTATACCATATTTTAGGCTGAATGGAAGCTAAAACAGGAAAAATCCTGTGGCATATATAAGGTTTCGTGTTGGACTTGTGAAGGGCGGTATTTTATCATGAGGGCAGGCAGAAAAGAGAGGACTTTTCGTATATACGAGAGGTTCGTAAAGAAGCAAAAGGAAAGGTTTATTGAGCGAAAACAAATCAAATTTAAAAGAAAAGGAGAATGGAACTATGTATAACAAATTACCCGAGCTGACTCTCGCGGAGCAGCAAATGCCGATGTATCGTTTCTATGTGGGGTACCCTGCGAAGGATCTTCCGCAGGAGGTGAAAGACGTGATTTTCGGACAGCCGATCGACCCGTCCGAGGCAATCCAGCCGGAGAATTTCCTGGACTGGCTCCAGCCGAAAGGAAAGTATCTGGATCATGAAAATGCGTATTGCATGTTCCCGGACGGAAGCGGTTATATTGCGACCTATATGAGATTTCCGAAGGATCTGGATGTAAAGAAAGTGTTCTGGTATCTGAACTGGCTGAATTTCCACTGCAAGAGCCAGCCGGAGGGAACCGGAAACATCCGTTATAAGATCTGGAATCCGGCAGACCACTGGGATCATTATTTTGTCAACTGGCGCGATAAGAGCGAAGGCATCTGCACGACAGAGAGCCTTGACATGGGCGAGGGAGACCGGAAATATAATACGATCCGCCATGCGTATGATCTGAAAGAATACGGATTGACGCAGGAGAAGATTGACGAAATCGAAGCCTCCGGCATTGCGTGTCCTTTGAGCGGCGACTGGGAATCTTTTGATTTCGAGGGTGCGCATCTTACACTGGGGCAGATTCGTCCGTGTGAGGATGGCGGTTTTGAGCGCCGCAGCTGTGAGTGGATCGGCTGGAGACCGGGCAAAGACGGAAAAATCGAGCGGATGGAGAAGACACCGTGCGACGAGGCTTATCTGCGCAAGGTGGCTTACCATACACTTCTTGAGTGGCGGCATCTGTGTGATTACATAGATGATCTGTATGCAGAATACCATGACAAACCATATGATGCCGATTAAGTGAAGCCGGGAAAAGAGAAGGAGCATCGAAGAGATGGGAAACGAGAAAAAATGGATTACTAACGTTGAAGTACGGATCGGAATCGGAGTTACGCTCTGCCTGTTCATCTGTTATTTTTTCCCTCAGATTCAGCGGCTGGCAGCCTGCACAGCGGTAGTAATGTGTACGCAGGACGTACAGGCAGCAACCAGAAAGTCAGGACTGATCAGACTTCTCGGCGTAATCTGCGGCGGAGTCGTTGGTATCGTGGTAGTTCTTCTTGACGGAGTGTTCGGCAATGATTACATATTTTTTATACTTTGCGGGATTGGCGTCGTGTTGAATTTCCTCCTGTGCAAGCTGGTAAAAATGCCGGGAGTCACAACACGTGTCAGTGTAATTACATTCTGTCTGGTGGTGTTTTTGCTGGAAGGAAATTTGCGGATCAATTATGCAGTAAACCGTTTTATCGGTACGCTTGTAGGGGCGCTTATTGCCTGGGGGCTTACTGCGCTGTGGCAGGCGATCGCATTCCGCGGAAGTAAAAATAAGGGCAGCGCCGGGCAGGAATAGCTGCAGGCGAAACAGCGAAATAACAGAAACAAAAAGGGCTTAATGTTACGCCGTATAACAGACGGGTAAGATTAAGCCCTTTTTTTGTGGGATAATTCACTTAAAAATCGCGCTTCCCTCTTGAGAGTTGCATTTTTATGGAGTAGAATAGAAAAAGTTTTCGGAGGTGGTCGAATATGCGTCGAATGGAATTTAAAATGGAGCGTACAGGACTTCTGAAGGAGGGGGACATTCTTCCGGTCACAGAGAGCCGCCTGCCCGACACCTGGTATTATACACTGGGAAAATCTTATGCCATGTCGGCAAACTATTCTTTTCGCGAGCGGCTGAAGTCTACGGAAGGAAAAGTAGTTGAGGTGAAAGAAACCCCGAGGGGATATTATGTGACGGTAGAGTTTGATGAATAGTAACAAGGAACGGAGCCGGAAATGAGTGTTGTAGCGACAAGCGTATTTATTTTATTTGTAATTATTTTTATCGGTTATTTTATCGGGAAGCGAGGGATCGTGCAGAAGGACAGTATCCCGGATCTGTCCAATCTGGTTTTAAAGGTCACGATGCCCGTGACGGTGTTCTGTTCCATTATTGACCAGCAGGGCAAGACAAGCACCAGTCCCTACTGGCAGATTTTTGTGGGCGTTGCCTTTTTGCATCTGTTTTCCGTCCTGCTGACTTATGTCCTGGTAAAACTGGCTCGTGTTCCCGAGAAAGATCAGGGCGTCTGGCTGTACAGCTGTATGCTGTCCAATAACGGATTTATGGGTCTGCCGCTGGCGCTCTCTGTCTTCGGGAGCGAGGGCATGTTTCTGATGGCGCTCAGTAATGTGGTCACGAATCTCCTGATTTTTTCCGTGGGTATAAAGCTCCTGACCTGGCATTATGATATTAAGGAGAAGGTCAGTTTTCGGAAAATGTTTGTCAACAATATAAACATTGCGGTGGTCATTGGGTTTGTTTTTCTTCTGTTGAATATTCCGGTCCCGGACATAGTGGATCAGCTTTTAAGCTACCTTTCCAATATCACCAGCGGCCTGTCCATGCTGGTGGTGGGACTGTCCCTGTCGAGACTGGCATTTCGAGAGGTATTTGAGGATAAAAAAATGTTTCTACTGGCGGCAATCCGTCTGCTGGCTGTGCCGTTGCTCCTGATCGCTGTGCTTCGGGTACTTCCGTTTGAAATGGATGAGCTGACCAGGAATATCCTGATCCTGACGGCGGCACTGCCGACTTCATCCGCACAGTCCATGATTACCGAACAGTATCATACGAATACATCGGCAGCCGGCCGGGCAGTGTTTATCACAACGCTTTTCAGTGTGGCCACAGTGCCGTTGATCATGATGCTGGCACTGTGAGGGATTATCAGGGGAGTGACTGAATGTTATCAGAAGAAAGGTTTAATAGTATGAATTAAATTTCTCGTAAAAGATCAATATAGAGTAATGGAAGAGAAAAAACGCACAGAGCATTTCCCGCCCTGTGCGTTTTAAAATATGGAAGCAAGGAGGCTCGAACTCCTGACCTTTCGCGTGTGAGGCGAACGCTCATCCCGGCTGAGCTATGCTTCCTTAAATATTGAGTGGAGCATATGGGATTCGAACCCACGGCCTCCACAATGCGAATGTGGCGCGCTCCCAACTGCGCTAATGCCCCGTAAGCAATACTATAACACAGATTTTGGGAAATGCAAACAAAAATTTCCTTTTTTTGGGAAAAAAGTTATCAGGAACAGCGGGAGATACGCCGGATTATCCAAAAAATGCCATACATTGCCAGGATGATCACTGCGACGACTGTGCCGAAGATCGTCAGATAAGCACCGTATCCGTAAGTTGTGTATATGGTTTCAAGCGGTGATCCGGTCGATGGCCGGTTCAGGAACATAAAGTTCGATCCGGCACGCAGGTTGATTTGATATAGAATGGGGGATGCAATGGCAAAAAACAGCCCCAGCATATAGATGCGGCGCAGCTTTGGTACATATTTTTCCCAGAGGAGCACCAGAATGGCAAAAAGCACCAGAATGCCGTGAGAGATAAAGCCATGAAGGTTCATATAATTAACGGACGGGTAGAGCAGCCAGTCCGGGAAAATCAATGCTGCTGTCGCAGCCGGAAGAATCGCGACGCAGGTGAGTTCTCCGAAAAATGCAACAGGAAAGAAGGCAAAGAGCGCTTCGATAAAGACCGCCATGCCGCAAAGGTGCAGCGGCAAAGTTCGAACCGACATGTATCCGGTAGCGGTGAGGACGATTTCACGATAGGCTTCCATGGCGAGTAAAATGACGGCGAGTATTTTTAAAAACCGGCCGCGACGGATTGCGTCCCATTTTCGGGAGCAAATGGCAATCAAAACAATTGCCGCAGTGATGCCGATCAGCCATGATAAATGCTCGATGCCGAATATATCTTGTCCGCTGTTTGCGGGCAGGTCATCCCAGTAAGTGAAGTAGTATTCAAACACAGGTTTTCTCCTTCATATATTGCCTGTTAATTTATTTATGCATATAAGTATAACCTATTTTGCGGGAAATATATTTTAAATTGGATATTTTTGAAGGATGAATTGTAAAAATGAGTGAAATGGAACTTGTTACTATCTTAGCGGGTTCTTTTTTGCTATAAAAATTGCTGCAAATCATGCGTTGTGATATACTGATTGAAATAGATTTCTAAATTTTTGAAAATCAGGAAACAGGAATCATCCATTGATTGTTAAGGAGTCCGTACATGCAATCTGAATCCATTGCCCAATTACAATCCGGTCTGGAAACCGCGTTTATCGACAGCACGCGGTCTTCCAACCTGGCGTATAAGCCGCAATTTGTCTCCAACAATTATAAAGAGGGACGGAAGGTACTTTCCTCCATAGAGAGTGAGCTTTTGGCGTGTGATGAGTTTTCCATCAGTGTTGCTTGGTGGGATCAACTTGCTGGCGTAGAAAGAACTAAATCTGCTGAAAAACTTGGAGATATTGGACGTAGGGGAGAGAGACTGACAATGAAATATGAGGAGCGACGAACTGGAAAAAAGCCAGATTGGCGTTCCATAGAAACAAATTTGGCGGGATATAATATCTTGTCGCAAATATCTCGGGAAAAGGAAGATAAAGTGCTTATAGAAGTTAAGACATCTGTGTTAGACGTAGGAAATGCTTATGCTATTATATCAAGGCATGAATGGGATGTGGCTAATTTGCAAAACAACAGAAATAGATATTTGTTTTATTTCTGGATGCTATCGGGGAAAATAAACCAACTGGCAATTATAAGTGTTGATGAGATAAGCAGTCAAATTCCTATTGATAATGAATTGGGGAAATGGGAAAGTGTCAGTGTTCCGTTTTCGGCTTATTCCGATCGTTTTGAAAAAGATATCACAGGACTTGATGATTAAGAGAGAACTATATATGGAAATACTGTCGGAAAAATGGAGATAGATTAAGTTTTAGGAAAGAAGTAAATTTATGTTTAAGGAGAGCCGATTATGATTCCTTTAAAAATAGACACCTTACTGGCCGGCCGGGTTGTTGAGCAGAATCGCGTAGAATATAAAGAAGGTTGGAACCCAAATGACATCATACACACGATTTGCGCGTTTGCGAATGATTATTCCAACGTGAATGGAGGTTATCTTGTTATTGGTGTAAAAGCAAAGAATGGTATTCCGCAGTTTCCTCTTGCCGGAGTGCCAAAAGAATTGCTTGATGATATCCAGCAGGAAATTTTTCAATATTGTAATAAAATTGTACCGAGATATATTCCAAAGATAGAGATGGTAAATTACCATGACTCAGGCGTGTATTTACTTTATCTCTGGTGTTCGGCGGGTGATAGCGGCCCTTATCAGGCGCCTGTGGATGTATACGCTGAAAAAGGGAAAAAAGCCGATAAAAGGATGCAGTATTGGATTCGACCGGCATCGCTGACTACAGCTGCAAAGACTGACGAAGTAGCGGAGCTTTTTGATAAATTTAATTCGGTGCCGTTTGATGATCGTGTAAATCGTCGCGCCGGGATTGAGCATATTCGGCGTGCTTATGTGGAAGATTTTTTGAGAGAGAGCAATAGCTCTCTGGTACAGGAGATAAATAATCTGACATTGGAGGAGATTTTAGTTTCATTGGAAGTGGCGAATGAAACAGATACGGATCATGAAATTCGTAATATCGGGGTCCTAATGTTCGCGGATCATCCGGAAAAACTGATTCCGGGTGCGCAGATTGACCTGGTCTGGTTTCATAATGAGGATGCAGAGGCATCGGATGATTTTACGGAAAAAACATTTACTGGTCCTATTTGGAAACAGATCAGGGATGCTCTCGACTATATCAAAAACAATGTAATTGTGGAGAAGGTTGTAAAGATACAGGGCAAAGCAAAGGCAGAGCGATATTTTAATTATCCCTATAATGCTTTGGAAGAAGCTTTGGTTAACGCAGAATTTCACAAACTATATCGAGATCCGGAACCAGTGGAAGTTAGGATATATGTGGACTATATTCAGATTATTAACTATCCGGGGCCGTATCGCTGGATTGATATGGATAAGTTTGCGGCCGGGAAAGTAAGAGCTCGCAAATATCGAAATCGGCGGATTGGTGAATTTTTAAAAGACATTGACCTATCTGAGAAGCAGTCGACAGGTATTACAAAGATTTTACGTGAGCTGCAAAAGAATGGCTCGCCAAAACCGGAATTTGAGACAGACGAAGACAGGACATATTTGATTACAACGATTCGATGCAGAGAAGGATTCGCCAATGGGCGAATGGGCGAATCAATGGGCGAATCAATAGTGGAAATATTGTCTGAACATATGTCTAAGCTTGAACAGAAGAGGATGTATGTGATTATAGAATATTTACAGCAGAATGGTAAAATTAGGAGTAATACAGCTGCAGAATTGTTAAATGTACAGATAAAAACGGCTGGATCGTTACTCCGGAAGGCGGAAAAATTTGGCATACTTGCTAGTGATGGAAAAACAAAGTCCAAAGTTTATTTTTTGAAATAAAAGGTGAAGGATTCGCCCATAGTCGAATGGGCGAATCAATGGGCGAATTAATGGGCGAATCAATGGGCGAATCAAGTTAGGGACTGACCGAGAGGTCAGTCCTTTTGTAAACGTAAAATCACCCGCCTAGTTTACGACTGAGTTTTATGGCAAACTTGAATAAACTCGCAAAACTATTAGTTTTTTCAAGGAGGCCACAATGGATAAAACAACTCACGAGGTCCGCCTCGCCCACTGGAAGCAGATCGTCAAGCAATGTCAGGCACGCCCCGAAGGGCAGACTGCCAAACAATGGCTTGCCGAAAACGGCATCAGCGATAAATCATATTACTACTGGCTCCGGAAGATTCGGAAACAGGCGTATGAGCAATCCGCCGGAAACACCTCGCCATCAGAACAGCCTGGAGTTCCTGCTGTGCAGGCGCAACCCGCAGTCTCATTTGTTGAAATTCCGTTTCAGCCCGCTGGCGGATCGGGCACTGAATGTGCTTTCCATCCTGCCGCAGTCATAAAAGTCGGGAATGCTTCTGTCGCATTTTCAAACGACATATCCGCAAAGCTGATGTCCGGGATCATCCGGGAGGTGTCCCGCCATGCTTGAGGATGTGGCAAAAATCCGCCGCGTCGTATTGGCGACAGGTTATGTTGACCTCCGCAAAGGGATTGATGGTCTGGCGCAGATCATCGGCGCTAACTACGGGCAGAACCCATTTGAAGAGGGGACACTCTTCCTGTTCTGCGGCAGACGTTCGGATCGCGCGAAAGGGCTTTTATGGATGGGCAACGGTTTCCTCCTATTATATAAGCGGTTTGAAAACGGCTCCCTGTCCTGGCCGCGCACTTCAGCGGAAGCTGCAGAGCTGACAGAAGAACAGTTCCGTTACCTGATGCTCGGGCTGAACCCGCTTGATATGAAGATCAAGGATGTCCATCCCTCAAAACCCTGCTGATTTTGTGAAAAACAGAGAAAATTTATCCCTGTTTTCGGACGGAATCCGGGCGCCTTTTGCGCCGGATGGGATGGCTGCAGGCACTCGTTATCCTGCTTTTATCCCACCCTGCAGACTGCCTGCCGGTTTGAATGGCCTTAAATCTGCAGTCTGCGGAAAGCTTTTCCAGCCTTTATAATCCATAGGCAAAATGACGGTCGCCGGAAAGCCGCGGATTCGCTTTTTCTCCCCATTTGCTGTATAATGGGAACAGATGGAGGAGCGGATCCCATGGGTATAAAGTTTACAGCAGACCAACTGAATAAATTCAGCAAACGTGACGCTGACCTGAAGGATTTCCCACAGGAGCCCCATGACCATGCGATACCGGCTGAGGAACTGGATAAGATGTTCGGCGCTGGCTGCTGGCGGGAGCTGCCTCCTGAGGAATACAAGCGCCTCCGTTATGAACCGGCTTCGTGGACAGCGGAAGTACACACAGTCCATGTATATGTCGGTACGGATGGCGACCACCAGGATGAATTCATCCGTGGCGACCGCCCGGCTGACCTGCTCCGCAACAGCATCCTGACCCCGTCACTCGCGGCGGCGATCATGAATGCGAAATATGTGAATTCCATCCCGCTCAACCGGATCGAGCAGGAATTCGCCCGGAACGGGGTCAATATTTCACGCCAGGTCATGGCCGGATGGGTCATCAAATGTGCCAGACGGTATCTCATCCCTGTTTATGAGCGGTTGAAGGAGAAGCTGTTGGAACTCCCGGTCAACCAGTCGGATGAAACGCCGGTCGAGGTCATCAAAGACGGGCGGGCGGCAGGAAGCAAAAGCTACATGTGGCTCCACCGGTCCGGCGAGTTCTACACGGACACCCCGATCGTCCTGTATGAATACCAGAAGACCCGGAACAGCGGCCATCCGAAAGAGTTCTATAAGGATTACAAAGGAATCCTGCTGACGGACGGGCTTGAGCAGTACCACAAGATAGCCCGGGAACTGGATGGGCTGACCAATTCGAACTGCTGGGCACACGCAAGAAGGTCATTCGCCGATGCGGTCAAGGCAATCGGAAAAAACAACAACCAGACAGCAAAGCTGTCAACTGCGTACCAGGCACTGACCAGGATCGCAGCCATCTATAAGCTGGAAGGGACCTTAAAGGATCTTCCGGCGGAAGAACGGCTCAGGGAGCGGCAGTCATCAATCAAACCATTGGTTGATGAATATTTCGCGTGGGCAAAAGAACGTCTTGCCGACACGACATGCCTTTCCAAAGGGAAAACTGCCGAAGGCCTGCGGTACAGCATCAACCAGGAAGAATACCTGCGGGTATTCCTTACCGATGGCGATGTGCCGATTGATAACTCGGCCGCGTTATCCTCAGGATATTTTTATCCTCATCGGGAGTATGAAAAAAAGTCTGTAAAAGTTTAAATGTTAGGTCTTCTATGA
>JAJPZY010000092.1 GCA_021204085.1 Clostridiales bacterium
TATCATAGAAGACCTAACATTTAAACTTTTACAGACTTTTTTTCATACTCCCATTTTTTGAAATTTCTATCAATCATTTTGCGGATGTTTTTTTCCAATTTGCACTCAGATTAATCTGTTTTTTCTTCTAGACCTTTTTTATAGTCAGTTCCCCAATCTTCCATAGCCTTAATCACCGGTCGCATGGATTCTCCCAATTCACTGAGTGCGTATTCTACTCGTGGCGGCACCTCTGGGTAGACTGTGCGTGTGATGATTCCGTCCTTCTCCATAGAGCGCAGACTGTCCGTCAACACTTTCTGGCTGATCCCTTCCAGGTCACGCCGCAGTTCATTGAACCGCCAGGGACGTGCAAGAAGATTTCTCATAATCAATAATTTCCACTTACTTCCAATCAGAGAAACTGTTGTTGCCACCGGGCAAGCCGGAAGCTCGTCTTTTGTCTTCATAAAAACACCCCGCATTCTATTTTCTTCTAACATTAAATTTGAGTATTACACTCGAATTATAATGCAATATGCCGTCAAAATCAATATAAAGAATATGAAGTTTCTACGGGAAAACTCCCAGGAAATCCAAAGGTCACCTTTTTGTGACTATGTAATAAAAAGGTGCGTACTTGTTTGCCCCAAAATACTTACGTATAATCATAATTACAGAGAGCATGACAGCTCCTGAATACAAATTCGGAGGTAAACAACAATGGCACTTTCTAATCTGTCTGGATGGAAGAACGAGACATCTGCTGCTTCCTGTGGTACGGCCTGCGGAGCATCGGACAAGCCGGAAGAAAAGTTTGCAGCCTGCGGTTCTGCCTGCGGTGCAGCTGACAAACCGGCTGAGACTCCTGCAGCCTGCGGTTCTGCCTGCGGCGCGGCTGACAAGCCTGCTGAAACTCCTGCAGCCTGCGGCTCCGCTTGCGGTGCTGGTGACAAGTAATTCTGTCCGCGAACCAATCGCCTGATGAACTGGAATCATATATTAAATATCGGTTCATCAGGCACCTGCGAAACTATATCCGTTCATCGGATTTCACGATATAAACCCAAAGGAGACCATGCTTTATGAAACAGTATTTTTCTTTTCAATGGCATATTACAGACGAATGCGATCAGCGTTGCAAGCATTGCTACATTTTCTCTGAAGACGTTTGCAAAAAGCCGGACGCTATGAACTGGGAGCAGATGCAGGACACGTTTTACAACTGTCTGGACTTCTGCGAAGTGTATCACCGTCTGCCTTATTTTTATATTACCGGCGGCGACCCCATCCTGCACCCGGACTTCTGGAAGCTGCTGGGGCTGATGAAAGAGCATGGCATTCCCTTTACTATTCTCGGCAATCCGTTTCATCTGACGGATGTTGTGTGCCGCCGTCTGAAAGAATACGGCTGCCAGAAGTACCAGCTCTCCATTGACGGAATGCGGGAAATACACGACTGGTTCCGCAAGCCCGGTTCCTTTGACTTTACGTTGGAAAAGATTGGCTGCATCAACCGGGCAGGCATCCGCAGCGTGATCATGACCACTGTTTCCGGCACGAACATTGATGAAGTACCTGACATTATTGACGCTGTGGTTGCGGCTGGGGCGAATGTGTTCGCCTTTGCCCGCTATTGCCCGACAAGTGAGGAAAAGGATACCGGCATCGAGCCGCTTCGCTACCGGAAACTGCTGGCAGATTGCGACCGAAAATTCAAAGAGTATGAAGCCGCCGGGTGCCAGACTTACTTCAACAAAAAGGATCATCTCTGGACGCTCTACGAATACGAGACGGGTGCATTCAAAATCCCGGAAACCGTGGAGGAGGGGATGATTTACGGCGGCTGCAACTGCGGTAACTGCCACCTGACCATCCTGCCCACCGAGGATGTGTACGCCTGCCGCCGGGTCCAGAACAGCAAGGTTGGCAATGTCTTTGATGATCGTCTGGCGGATGTATGGGTCTGTCAGATGGAGAGTTACCGGGATTACACAAAGTTTGAGAAATGTTCCAAATGTGAGTTGCTGGCATTCTGCCGGGGCTGTCCCGCTGTAGCCAGTGCGAAGGACGGGAACTTCTACGCCGCTGACCCGCAGTGCTGGCATGAAATATCGGAAAAGAAGTCAAATCCTCTTCCCGGCCAATGGAACTAGGGTTTGCTTCGTAAACAAGGAGGAACTGAAAAATGAGCGAACTGATGGAAACGATTATGCACCGCAGAGCGATTCGCCGCTTTGATACAAGACAGATTGAGGAAGAGGCATTGCAGGAAATTTTACAGGCAGGCTTGTACGCTCCCAGTGCCGGAGGAAAGCAGGGGGTGATTCTTGTCGTCTGCCAGGATAAAGAGGTCAACGAACGGCTGGGACGCATCAAACGGGCAAATTCCAACCCGCATATGGCGACTGCTACAAGCTATGTTTCAAAGGAGCAGCCCAGCATCGCTGACGACCCGAATATCAAAAATGCTTTTTATGATGCGCCCACGGTCATCACCATGTTTGCGCCGAAGAACTTCCTCTTTTCTGCGGAGGACTGTGCGGTAGCCGCCGAAAACATGATGCTTGTGGCAGATTCTCTGGGCATCGGCTCCTGCTATCTTGGCCAGGGCTGGCCGGCGTTTGCTGACCCATATGGGCAGGAAATCCTGAAAAAATGGAATATCCGCACGGATTATTATGCGGTCATGCAGCTTTTGCTCGGTTATCCCCGTGAGGGCGACCCTCATCCTGCCGGAAAACCACGGACGAATGACCGTGTATTAAGGTTTTAAATGGGAGGCTTAGTATGGATGCACAGACCTGTTTGAAGAAATTGCAGTATGTTGGCGTGCTGGCATTCTCGACTGTAGATTCCGATGGAAGCCCACAGGTCAGAAATATCAGCGCCATTCACTATGAGCCTGACGCAATGTATTTTTTTACGGCGAGGGGAAAGAACTTCTGCCGGGAACTGTTATCCGACGGGAGGGCTCAGGTACTGGGCTACACCCGCTACAAGGAAATGATTCGTCTCTCAGCACGGGCGGTTCCCGTTCCCCAGAAAGAGCAGCAGAAATGGACAGACGTCATTTTTGCTGAGCAGCCCTATCTTGCCAACGTTTATCCCGGTGATACAAGAAAAATCGGTATCGTTTTTGAAATACGGGATGCCGAAATCGAATACTTTCACCTCGGCGTCAATCCGATTTTCAGGGAGACTTATACGATTGGAAAGGGAACGGTTCGGCCGAAGGGGTATCACATCACAGATGCCTGTATCAACTGCGGAAAATGTGTGAAGGTATGTCCGCAAAGAGCAATTGAAAAGGGCAAGCCGAGCATGATCCATCAGGAACATTGCCTTCACTGCGGCAACTGCTTTGAAAATTGTCCGGTAAAGGCAATCGAGAGGCAGGTATAATATGACACAGGAAGAACGAAGGATATTTTTGATTAAGATGCTTCTTTCGGAGAATATCGAGTATCAGCAGATGGAAATCCCGTCCGATGCACAGGGGCAATGGAGGCTCCTGCGAGTGCTGTTTAATGTACGGATGCCGAGGCCAGCCAGTCAGGAATTTTTGACGGTGCAGGACGCCTATTTGCAGGAGACCACCCGGCAGAAAGGCATTACTGACATTGCTGACCTGACTCCGATGCAGGAAGGCATTTACCTCTGGCAGGGAGACATCACGGCTTTACGTTGTGGCGCTATTGTCAACGCTGCCAATTCGCAAATGCTGGGATGCTTCTGCCCCAACCACGGCTGCATTGACAACGCCATCCATACCTATGCGGGTGTTCAGCTCCGCTCTGCCTGTGCCGAGCTAATGGAGCGTCAGGGACACGAAGAAGAAACCGGCAGAGCAAAACTCACGCCTGCGTTTAATCTTCCCTGTGATTATGTCATTCATACGGTCGGCCCCATTATCCACGGCTGGCTGACCAGAAATGACAGGGAACTGCTTGCTTCCTGCTATCGCTCCTGCTTGGAGCTTGCAGAGCGGAATGGCATAAAAAGCATTGCGTTTTGCTGTGTTTCCACCGGAGAATTTCACTTCCCGAATGACAAGGCGGCACAGATTGCGGTTAATACCGTGACAGAATATAGAGAACAGACCCATAGCAGGATTGAGGTGATTTTCAATGTTTTTAAGGACATTGACTTACAAATCTACAGAGAACTCCTTACGGCAGATTGAGCAGTTAAAATCCACTCTGGACAAAGTAGATGCCGTTGTGATTGGAGCCGGTGCGGGGCTTTCCACATCGGCAGGATTTGTGTATAATGGAGAGCGGTTCAGGAAGTATTTTTCTGACTTTGAAGCAAAGTATGGTTTCCACGATATGTACTCCGGCGGGTTCTATCCATATGATACGCTGGAAGAGCATTGGGCATACTGGAGCCGATATATCTATGTCAACCGATATGTGGATGCACCAAAGCCTGTTTATCAGGAATTGCTTTCATTGGTAAAGGATAAGGACTATTTTGTCCTGACTACGAATGTGGATCACTGTTTTCAGAAAGCCGGATTTGATAAAAAGTGTGTCTTTTACACACAGGGGGATTACGGGCTGTTCCAATGCTCTGAACCGTGCCATCAGAAAACCTACAACAACGAAGATATCATCCGGCAGATGGTAAAGCAGCAGCGGGATATGAAAATCCCAACAGAACTGATTCCTAGCTGTCCAGTCTGCGGCAAGCCGATGACGATGAATCTGCGAAGCGACGACACTTTTGTGGAGGATGAAGGCTGGCACAGGGCAGCGGAACGCTACTCGCTGTTTCTTCGCCGTCATGAAGGAATGCAGACGCTGTTTCTGGAACTCGGAGTCGGCTATAACACCCCGGTAATTATCAAGTATCCCTTCTGGCAGATGACAGCGAAAAATCCGAAAGCGATTTATGTCTGCATCAACAGAGGAGAAGCGCTATGTCCACATGAGATTGAACGGCAGTCGATCTGTATGGATGCTGATATTGGAAATGTAATAAATCAGTTAAAAAAATTGTAAAAAGGTGAGATATGATTTTACAGACAGGACTCCGGACGGATATTCCGGCATTTTATTCCAGATGGTTTGCAAACCGGCTTCAGGCCGGTTTTGTCTGCGTGCGCAATCCCTACAATTCTGTCTCTGTGACCAGATACACGCTGTCACCGGATGTCGTTGATCTGATCGGTTTCTGCACAAAAAATCCTGCGCCGATGTTTCCGTACATGGATCTGCTTGCGCCCTACGGCCAGTACTGGTTTGTTACCATTACGCCATACGGAAAAGATATAGAGCCAAATGTACCGGAAAAAGAGAAAGTGATGGAGAGCTTTCGCAAACTCTCCAATATCGTCGGTATTGAGTCTGTTGGATGGAGGTATGACCCGATCCTGATTTCAGATATTTATCCTGTTGAACGGCATATCTCGGATTTTGAAATGATGGCGGCATATCTTTCCGGATATACAAAGACCTGCGTCATCAGCTTCATAGATATTTATAAAAAAGTCGAGCGCAACTTTCCGCAGGCACGGTCAGTTCTCCCTGCGGAACGAATGAAATTAGGAAAAGCATTTGCAGAAATCGGGCGCAGATACGGCATGACAATCAAAGCCTGTGCGGAAGGAAATGACCTGGCTCCTTATGGAATAGACTGCACCGGTTGCATGACGATTGAAACTTTTGAAGGTGCTCTGCATTACAGACTGGACGCTCCCAAACGGAAATCAGCCCGCAGTGAATGCGCTTGTTATCTGGGAAATGATATTGGTGCTTATGATACCTGCGGCCATCTTTGTCGTTACTGCTATGCCAATGCAAATGCGGCTGCTGTGAAGCAGAATATGCAGCGCCATAATCCGGCGTCTCCATTTCTGATTGGAGCGGAAGGAGCGGATGATCAGATTCATCCTGCAAAGCAGACAAGCTGGATTGACAGACAGATGCGTTTGTTTTAATTGGCTATACCGACCTGCTGACCAAGGAGAGTAGGGAAGTCGGAGAGGTTTCCCTTCCAACATATGGGTATTGTTATTTGAAATGAATGAGTGGTGAATTTCAAAATGTTTTTGATATTAAAAACGCACCGCTTATGTGTTTTATATATTTTGATACCACCGATTAAAATACAATTCCTTCGGATCACAATGCGGTTCATAATCTTGACGTGAATTTAACTCCTGCTCGTGAATGTTCATAAACTCTGGGTTGGGTTCGGAAAGGGGAAGTTCTTCCACATCCTTTACATTACGATACTGGACGATCTCAAATTCGTTGCAATCATCAAGATATGCGATGACCTTGTCTGCTGAAATGGTGCCGCGGTAAAGATGCTGTTCCTGGTCAGGGAAGTAGTGTTTATGGCGGGCGGCAAACCATTTGGCGGTATCTAAAAGCAACGTCCATGAAATGGAGTATTTTGCTTTTTCGATGGGTTCACTGCCTGCGCGATAGACTACGAAACTGTCTAATTCCCGGACCGTTTCCGGCAAAGCATCCCGCCAGTTTTTCGGGCGATAAGGTAATGCTACACGCACATACTTGCGGATGATCGGGGACAAATCCCCATGATGGACATAGTGATAGATTGCGATCCTGCATTTTAAATCTTTTGGCAAAAGGTTTTCATGTCGGTAAAGCAATCCGACGGCATTTTCCGCATCATAGCAGGCTACTTTTTCAAATTCTTTCCAATCTTTTTTCTGCATGGCTTTCAGACCCTCGCTTAAAATAAAATCGTTCATACGGTATCCTCGTCTTTCTGTGGATGTATGTAATACACAGATTCGATCTGCCTTGCATGGGAAAAGGCAGATTGCAGCCTGTGTTGTTTTCGGGAAGAAGGGCCGATTTGAAAAGTGTGGAGCTTTCAAATCAGGCGCGGGTTCACGAAAACAGCGGGATTCCAAAGGGGTATCCCCCTTGGTCCTGGGTTCCCAATAGGGGCGGAAGCACCCCCTGTTGGCACACGACTTTCCGTAGGAAAGTCTAGTGTGTTATACCTTTGCGGAGACGATGTGAAACGAAAATGAAATACGCCCCTTTGATGCGTAGTCCGTTTTCGTTTTTTCTGACGGGAAAGGTAGCCGCTTTAAGGCGGCTGCACTGACCGGCAGAAGCAGGCACGAAGGACAGGCTTTCATTTGGAATAAATCTGGACTGCGGGCCGCGACAGCGTCGGAACAAAGGGATATCTTTATCGGGAGTATGAAAAAAAGTCTGTAAAAGTTTAAATGTTAGGTCTTCTATGATA
>JAJPZY010000023.1 GCA_021204085.1 Clostridiales bacterium
CATAGAAGACCTAACATTTAAACTTTTACAGACTTTTTTTCATACTCCCGTTCCATCCAGTCTTGATAACTGAATGTGATCTGCAATCGGTCATCCGGAAAGACCTCCACTTTCTTTACAAGCTCGTGGATCAGATCTTCATCGTCCTCCGTGACCTTCGTGATGCCAGTGAAACGCTGCAGCCACTCATTATCGGCGGTGAAATAGGTATCTACATCTTTTCGCCGCTGCTTCGCCTGACGGATCTGTTCCTCCAGTGCCTCAGCTTCTGCAGTCAACTGGTCCATCTTCTTCCGATAAGTGTCCTGATCGATGAGGGCATCTGCCAGACGCTCAAAGGTCTGTGTCCGTTGTTGCCTGACCGCCGCCAGTTTGCCGTTCAGGTGGTTAATCTCTCCCTGCCGCCTGGCTTTCAGCCGGGATGCAGTTTCTTCCAAAGAAAAGCGTTTCAGAAGCTCTTTTGTATCCAGTGCATATTGAATCTGGAGATTGACTTGCCAGAGGAGGACACGGTTCATCTCTGCAGCATTGATGCGGAAACGTGGATGGCCGATTTGGGTTCTTTCGTTAGCAACGCCGGTGCAGCGGTACGCCATGATGACAGATACGCCATACCAGTTTTGACGGATGGGCAGCACCTTGCGTCCGCACAGGCCGCAGTAGAGTAATCCTTTAAACGGTTCCTGTCCTTTTATGAGGAAGGATTCTTTGTTGTCGGCTCGTCTGGCCTTATTTTTTTCCCGTTTTGAAAGGATCGTGCTCTGTAAGGCAAAGAACTTATCCTGCGTGATATATGCATGGTGGTGGTCTGGAACGATCAGCCAGTCATCTTCTGGTATTAACCCGTTTTGAGCAGGTTCGCATTTACGGGTGTTGGATTTGAGGCGGATATAATCTCCGGTATATTCCCTGTTGCAGAGAGCAAACCTAATGCTGCCTGGGGACCATCTGTCTGACCCTTTTCGCCGGTACTTCCCTTCGCTGCGTATCCAGGCCAGACGATGGGGCGTGGGCGCACCCAGTTCTGTCAGGTTAGCTGCAATCTGTGATTCAGTAAGCCCCTGGACGGCCCAAAGGAAGATAAGTTTGACATAGGGGGCAATTTCATAGTCAATGTCATATCCCATAGGGTCATCTTTGCTCCGCAGATAGCCGTAAGGCGGGGTGCCCCAGGAATAGTTTTCCGTGCTGATTTTGGTGTCATATGAGGCTGCGTGCTTTACAGACAGTTCCTTAGAATAATAGTCGTTGACGATGTTTTTCATGGAAACCAGAAGGGAATCCGCATCCCCAGTTAAACTGTCATACTGGTCATTGATCGCAATGAAGCGGATGCCCAAAAAGGGGAAAATCTTCTGTATATAAAGACCTGACTCAATATAATTACGGCCAAAACGCGAGAAATCTTTGACTACAAGCGCCTGCAGCTTCCCCTGCTTCACATCTTCCATCATGCGTTCAAATCCGGGCCGCTGGAAATTCGTCCCAGTCCGCCCATAGTCTACATAGATGTCAACAACGTCAAGCTCTGGATGCTCAGAGGCATAGCTCTCCAAAAAATGGATTTGGTTTTCAATGGTATCCGGCGTTTCGTGATATATGGAAAGACGTGCGTATAGGCCGGTTTTGTAAACGATAGGAACGACAGGAGCGGCGATATTTTCGTCTTTTGCGGTGTCGTATCCGAGCCGCTGTTCGATTTGTTGTGGTTTCCTGCTTTTCCTCGCCATAAGGATCATTCCTCCTTTGCTGAAACGGTATCTTCTGCTGGCAATTCGTCCAGCATGGCCTGAAGTATCTTCCTCTCTTCCTCGCATTTTAGTTTGACAATGACAGTGCCCTCCTCTGGGGACACGATGATGCGCTCGATCATTTGTTTCGCACCTGCGGGTGTCAGGGGCGTTTCAAAGGATAGCCCGTGGTAAAGCTGCATCCAGGGATTGGAATCTGGGCTGTAATTGGTGCGGAATTCCCGTAAGTCCGTCATTGCTTTTAATAGTTCCTCGCTTTTTTGACGGGATATATCTTCCATGCTTTCGGCTTTCAGATAATACTGGTCGGCGGGTATCCTGCCAGCCATGTATTCCACATGGAGATGGGCAAGCTCCACTGTGGTTTCCCTGAGTTCCTGAATCCGGCTGTCCATTGCTTCACGGTACATTGCCTCTTTCTCACTGAAAACGGTGTTGCCACCAGTTTTGAGCCTGCCTGCATATGAGCCTGCAAGAGCGGCTGCTTCTTTCAGCGCAGCATGTACCGCATCATCTACATCAGCAAAAGGAACAAGGCTGGGAGAGCAGGTGTCATTCCCCTGGTTTTTGGCACGGGAACATTTGTAGTACAGATGGATCTTCTTCTCAGCTTCCGTCTGCTGTTGATGGGTCATTTTTGAACCGCATTTCGCACAGAAAATCAGGTTGTGGTACGGATCGGGCTTCGGACGGCATTCCCTGCGCATATTCAGCCTTCCCTGGAAAAATTCTGCCTGAAGCATCAATTGTGCTGTGTCAAACGTTTCGTGCGGGATGATCGCAGGGTGGTGGCTCCTTACAGCCATTTCCGGGGCAGCTTTATAAATTTCTGTGTCATGCATATTTAAATATCTGGTTTTGCGATAGCCGGGCAGGATCAGGTCGCCGGTATAAAACTCGTTGGACAGGATATTTTGAATAGCCACTGACGTCCAGTAATTTGAATTCGGGACATACATACCCGGTTCAGCAAGCGTTTTCTTCTGGTTGCTGCGTGAGAGGACGCCTTCCTGCGAAAGATCCTTTGCAATCTGCTGCATCGGTTTCCCAGAAAGATATTCTGAGAAGATCCGCTGGACGATGATGGCTGCATCCGGTTCAATTATAAAATGGTCTGCATCATCATTGTCTGAAATATACCCATAGGGGCAGGTATAGCGGCTTGAACGCATTCTGCTATATTTGCGCAGTGCCCCAATTTTCTTTTTTCGGCCATCCTCATTCGATTCTGCCTTTTCCAGAAGATTTTCCAGCAAAGGATACCCGCGCTCTGCGTCCCCGGAAGTCAGACTGTCATAGCCTTCGCATGCGGAGAGGACACGGATGGAAAGGGAAGGGAGTAGTTCCAGAAGGCAATAGCGTGTTTCATTCACAGAATCTGAAAATTCACCGATGCTGTAAAGGAGCAGGCAGTTGCACATATGGTTTTCAAATAGTGTGATCAACCGTTCGATGCCGCGCAGGGATGCACCCTGGGAGCTATAACAATGGTCTGTGACACTTTTTTTATATTCAATATCAGGGAATTGCGCCAGGTAATCCTGGACAGAAAACAGCTTTTCGGAGACGGGAGGATCTGTGTCCTCCGGGCAAAGCAGATCTTGGAAAGCGTTGCGGACATAAGAAGCTGCCTGATAGGTCTTTTCTGCCATTTTCATTCTTCCTCCTGTTCTTTGTAGTATGGGATTCTTTTCACTGACTCCGGGGCAAACCGTTCAAACAGGGCATGATACTTCCATTTGACCTGCAGGCCATCGGGATATAGATATACGTCCTCAACCAAATCTTCTGCCATTTCACTTGTCAGTTTTTCAGCATTGCTGTATTTTCGGGCAGCCTGTGCCGCTTTGCGTAAATCAGAGGATACCGTTGCATATGCATAGGAATCCCTTTCTTCATTGAGAGCCGTTATCCTTTTGTCTAACTCTGCAGACTGTTTTAGCAGGATGTTTTTCTCCTCCATGTAAAGGCTGACAGCGATGCTGCCTGCAAGATAGGTTTCATACAGGGCTGCTTTCTTTTGGAGAAGGATCTGTTTTGCATCCTGGGCATCCCGCAGGTCGGCATTGATCTGTTTTATGGCATTCGGCGCATGGGATTTCCTTTTTGCTGCAGAGACATCTTCCGCCAGGATCAGGGGGAACGCCGCTTTAGCAGTGGAAAGGACGGTGGCGTAGATAGAAGCTAACGGATAAATTGCACCAAAACAAGGTGATTGCACAATTTTGAAGTTACGGCAACGGCAGTGTTTATAGTATTCCCGGAGTTCAATCCTCGAACCGCAGAGGCCACAGCGCAGCCTGCTTTTCAGAATAAATTTCAAGTTGCGCGGGGCGCTTCTCGTTTTTTTAGGATAGAGCTTTTGCACAAGGGCAAATTCTTCACGGGTAACAATGCCTTCATGGTCATTTTCCCGGATCACATATTCGGATGGTTCGAGCCTGCGGGAGTAGCCGGAACAGGGAGCTGTCCGTTCGCTCTGATGCATGACGAGATCACCGACATAGGTACGGTAGCGCAGGATATAACGGACAGTAGATTCGTACCAGTACTTTTTTGGAGCGACAGCAGCTTTTTCCGGAGCGCGTTGTTTCAGGGCATATTCTGCAGGGGTCAGGGTTCCTGCGTCGTTGAGCATTTTAGCTATCTGGGTGAAAGAGGAACCCTGCAGCGCCAGGTCATAAATATGGCGGACAACCTTCGCAGACTCTGGATCAGGAACAATTGACCGGCCATCTTCACCGTGTGTGTAGCCATAGGCGGGGAAGCCGTGGAAATCGGGTGAATACATCAGCTGGTGGAAAGCAGATACCATTTTGGAGGAAAGTTCCCGGCTGTAGTAGCTGTTCATAATGGATTTCAGAACAACGGTGATGCTGTCAGAATAATCGCTGTTTTGCTCGCTGTCATAATGGTCGTTGATCGAGATAAACCGCACCCCAAGGAAAGGAAAAATCTGCTCCAAATAGTCTCCTGTCAAGATGTAATCCCTCGAAAATCGGGAGAAATCCTTCACAATAATTAATTTTATCAGGCGGCTCTGAACATCTTTTATCATTTGTTGGAATTGGGGCCGGCTGTCATTGGTGCCGCTGTAGCCATCATCCACATACTCATGGACAGTCCAATCTGCAAATTCCGGGTGGTTATCAAGGAATGAATGGGCTAAAGCACGCTGGCCGATGATGCTTTCGCTTTCTATCTGGTCGCTGGTCTGCCTATGATCTGCCATAGACAGCCGGATGTAAATTGCAAGATGATTAGGCATGTGGATCGACCTCCATTCTCTGTTCGGGGCATATCCCTTTTTGTGCAGGCAGGGCAAGACTCCATTCCAATGCAGTCCGCTCTTTTTGTGTAAGCATTGTGACAAGAATATGCGTATCATGGAATATCTCAATTCGTTCTGTGTACTGATGAATTATTTCGCGAGTCAGGGTAAATTCTGATGGAAGGGAGGCATAGAGATTCATCCAGACTTTCCCTTCGATGAAACCCTGCCGGTAGCGGAAGTATTCTTCCTCTAAATCTGCAAGTTGGCCTGCCAGTTCCCAGTTGCTTTTATTATAGGGAAGAACCTGTGCTTTTTCCGGCTCTGAAAGCGGGCCGGGTTTGGAGTGACTCCCGTATATGCCATTGATGGCTGCACAGTTGGAGCGTATTTCTTCCATTAGGACAGAAATCTGTTGACCATATTGCTCACTGAGTATCTTTTGGTGTTCCTGTTCCTTTCCCGCTTTGGTGCTCAGCGCTGCATCCCTTTCTTTTATCAATGCAGTTGTGACAGTATTGATAAGCTCTGGAGTAGTTACAATTCCTTCACGGCCAGTTTTGGGGGAAGCAGGACACCGATATACACCTTCGTGCCTGTGACCGGGAAGATAAAACTGGCGGGGTAGCTTGCAACCGCAGTCGCCGCAGTAAACCATCTTGGAAAAAGGAATCTCAATGACTTGTTTTTCTTTTGTCATTTTCCATCCTCCTCTCCATTTTCTGAAAGTGGAGACGCAGCCATTGCCTTCTGCAAATACTCCCATACGTCCTGGAACGTCCACTTAATTTCAATGCAGTCATCGGAAAATTCTACACGGTCAACGAAAACGGCGACCATCTCCGCAGTCAACACAGATGGATTTTGATACTGAGCCGCTGCTTCTGACAGCTTTTCCAGCTCAGCGGGGGCAGTGCCTTCCCGGAGGGATTTCTCGCGCTCCTGCAGCACAGTGATCTCATTTTGAAGTTGGCTGCCCTTCTTTGCGAGTCTTTCTTTTTGTTCCTTATATGCCTCTGGTGTCAGACGGCAGGCTGCAAACTGCTCATAAAGCTCCAACTTTGTATTTTGCGTCTTATGTAGTTCCTTTTGCAACCGGCTGAGTTCCTTCCGACAGTCGGAGAGCCATTGCCGATAATGGCTTTGCCTGCCACGATCTGATTCAATAAACTGGTTTAATAGATTTAACATAGGAACAAGTGCCGCCAGGATCATATTTTCTACCTCTGAGGCATTGAAACGCTTCTGCGGACATTTCCCGCGGCTTGTATTTTTGGAGGAGCAGTAATATTTTGGCGTTTTCTTATTCCCGTCATATCTCATGGATCGTCCACAATTTTTGCAGAATGCATGTCCCCGCAGGATACAATTATAGACAACATGTGATGCTGGGCGCGTCCGAGGAGGATGTAATTCCTGTACCTTTGCAAAATCTTCTGCGGAGATGATCGCTTCATGGGCGTTTTCATAGACAAACTGTTCGGAAGCTGTTGCAGGGCGGGTGTGTTTTGATGCAGGTGCAATATGCATCCGCTTCTGGAGGGTGAGCCGCCCAGTATAAACTGGGTTGCGTATAATATATAGGACAGAAGCGGTAATCCATGTTTCATCTCTGTCTTCCTTGGATAACCTGCCTTTTTTTATGTTGTTGTGCGCCCGGTTATAGGCGGATGGGGTTGGGATACCGGCATCGGTTAGGGCGTTTGCTATCTCTGTCAAGGACGCATTAGAGAGTGCAAAGCGAAATACCTGCCGTACAGCGTTAGCAGCTTCCGGGTCAATGATAAATTGGGTTTTGTCCTCATTGAACACATAGCCGAAAGGAGGGGCTCCGGTTACAATTTTATCCTTCATCTTCAGGCGTGTAGTCTGGTGGAGCTTATTGGATATTTCTTTGCTGTAATAAGCGTTAAGGACGGCTTTTAAGGCAGCACTCATGGAATCCATGTTGGTCTTGGTGGTTTTACTGTCATAACTATCGTTGACGGAGATAAATCGAACACCGAGCAGCGGGAAATAATGTTCCAAAAACTCACCCATAAGGATGTAATTCCTCGCAAAGCGGGAAAAATCCTTGACTGCTAGCGCCCATTGTCAAGGAAACAGTAAAAAAGAGTGTGTGAATTTATTTCTGTAAATATATCAGATCTTCTATGATAAGTTG
>JAJPZY010000027.1 GCA_021204085.1 Clostridiales bacterium
CCCTCCTGTGTGTCTTTTGCGGCTTTTGCCGCGATTCTTTCATCCCATAACTCTTTTATATGCTCTTTTTTGTAACCATACAGTTCCCTGTCCTCAAACGGGTAGGGTGAATTCTTATCTTTCATAACCAAAATCGGGACGATAAAGGTAAGGACCAGATTCAGGATGGAACCGGGAATGCCCCACCAGAGCTGCGTAGCCTTATCCGGCATATAGGTGCAGACGTACCAGATATAATAAATCGCCACCGGCGTCTGAAGAAACGCCGTGGAAGCCAGGCCGGGGTTATACTTGCTCTTCAACCGAATATTCATGGCAATGCCATGGCCCGGCAGCTGCCATACGCCTGCGAAGACCTGGCTGGCGCCCATCCATACCATGTTCGGAAAAAACATGGGGATGATGTAGCTCAGGTAGCAGAAGATGACATTGCTCAAAAAACTCTGTCTCGCATTCAGCGGATACCTCTCCGGATGTTCTGTTTCTCCCAACCCTGCCATGTTGGAGATGAGCGGGAACCCTCCCGGGAACGCATACTCTTCCACCTGGTGCATCAGCATACCCATCCAGCTGAAGATTAGTATGACACGGATTCTGCTCATATGGTCAGAGCCCCACAATCCCATCACAAAAGCAAGCCCTACAAAAAGTATGCCGCCGATATAATACCAGTTGCGCCTCCAAAACTTCATGAAATCAACCTCCTTAATGGTTACGATTCACAGCTCTTAATATTGACTTTTATTAATGACTTCATTATAATTAACGTAGATATCTAAAGTCAACAGACTGTTTACGTAAAAATGTTGTGTGGTCAACATACACATGTGTTTTTGATTTAAAGTCAACATTTTTCTGAAATTTGTCGAGAAGAAATTAAGTCATGGAGAACCAGAGAATCCGCCTCAGCAAAGCCATGCTGAAAGCTGGGCTGTTAAAACTGTTAAAAGAAAAGCCGCTTGGCCAAATCACTGTACACGAACTTTGCATCGTGTCGCAGATCAACCGCACGACCTTTTATAAATACTATGGCAGCCAGACAGAACTGCTGAATGAGATCGAATCAGATTTTTTAAACCAGCTGGATGAATCGTTAAAGGAGATTGTTACGCAGAATTCAAATGCTCTGCTTCTGGTCCTGCAGTATTTATATGAACAGAGGGAGTTATTCTGTATCCTGACCCGGTCTGTTCCGGTGCAGGAATTTTCTGCACATGTATTTGCTGTTCCCAATATCCGTGTTATTTTCCAGAGCATGATAGATGAAAGCAATTATTCCAATACGGAAGTGAAGTATATCCGCCAGTTTGTTTTCGAGGGAGCCTTTTCCGTAATCTATGCGTGGCTGAACAGCGAGGACCCGGAACCGGTAGCGGAGATCGCGGATGTGCTGGGACTGCTCAAAGACAGGTTGTGATCATCCAGACTCACGCCACTCAAAATTATCCTTGCCGGCACCAGGTTCAAAATGATATTTGCCGATTCCAAAATCGATGAAAAGAACCCAACTATTTCCGTAAAAAATTCCTGCAGAATTCCCTGTAGTTGTAATCTTTTTCCGGGCGGCAAAGGACTGCAAAATCAATAGAATCAAATAGCCGGATACCTTCCACTCCCTTGTAAGTAAGGTTTAAAATCGCGCGGTAAAATAAGTCGGATACTACCGCGGCATCATTCCCATACACACCGCAGCCGAAGGCACCCAGGATCAGATGCCGGTAACCTTGCGAAGCTGCAACCAGAAGCATACCCTGAATGCGTTTATAAAGCATTTGCTCATATTCCTGCTGTGACATTCCTTCCAGCCCCAGACGCACCATCGGCGCAGCACAGCTCATGACAGATATCGGAAATGGATCCTGGAGTGTCTCTGACGAGGAATCTTTGATTACTTCTACATCAGGTGAGACCATAACGGCATCAGAGCCCATGCGGGTCTTTCGCGCATTGTTATAGTCATAGTATTTCTTTGCAGCCTCACTTTCCAGGGAGAGCAGGAGGGATGTCCTCCGGCAAAGGTCTTCCTCCTGTGCGCTGGCTCCTTTCCGCGTTTGTCCGCCCGGGCGGGTCGCACTTGCCAGGTTTAGGACAAGGATCTTCGGAGCAGATATTCCGTTTGCTTTTAAATCCCGGTATTTCCTTTGCGCAAGAGCCAGGGCATCCGCATTTTCACAGCCCAAGGAACAGGGGGCATCCGATTTGGCTGTTTTCTTATTTGTCATGGAAGAAGTATTGCCATATCCGGAAGGAGTTGTTTCGGATGCGCCGGTGTTGTCTGTCTCTGCCCGCAGCAATTCGATATCATCCGGCAGAAATACATCGATTTCCTTCATCTGTTCAGAAGAAAGAGGCAGTTTTAGTTCTGCTCCTGCCTTATCGTAGCTGCCCTTTTCCAGTATAGCCAGTGTATCTTCCAAAATTTCGATGTTTTTGATTTTCCGCACTTCTTTCTGCCGCTCTCTTTCCTGGATTTCTTCTTCGGAAAGACCTTTATATTCTGCAGTACGCATCTGTGCTGCCATCTGTTTTAACTGTTCTTCCGATATTTCTTTTATTTCCTGTTCAGCCATTTTTACTCCGCCTTTCCTTCAGCTTTTGGAATACCTTGTCAGACTCTTCCCGAATATTCAGATCGGCGACACGGTCAAATCCGGTATGCCCCGGATTGACCTGTACGATCACAGCGTCCCTTCTTCGGTAACCCCAGTAGACATCTCCATAGTTGCCATGTGTTCCGATGACAAGAATCAGGTCGGCATTTGCGATCCAGTCCCTGGCTTTTTTGACATCGGCATCCCATACACTGATATGGCTGTAAAGCGGCCAGGGAAGGATCTCCCCGCCGCAGGACTCACACATGGGAAGTTTATCCTGCTTCCAGATTTCGTAGCCGTCATAATGCCGGCCACATTTGGAACAGCAGTTGACCTGAAGGCTTCCCTGGATTTCTGCAACATTTCTGGAACCGGCAATCGTGTGCATGCAGTCTACATTTGTTGTAATAATCCCGGTGAGTTTCCCTTCTGCCTCCAGATCTGCCAGGGCATAATGCGCAAAGCTGGGCTGGTAAGAGAACATGTTATCCAGGTAGGTTGGCAGAAAAGAACTGTAACCATCTCCGGATCTTCGCATGCCGCCCCGGCTGGAGAAAAACATCTGTCCGTATGTTACACCGCCCCCGGCAACTGAAATGCCGGCGCCTGTTGTTGCAACAATGCTGTGACTGTGGTCGATATAATCAGCCAGCTGCTGTATTTGATCCGCCTCCCGGCCTCCATTAAATAAACTCATACGCACACCCCTATCCATTCAAAACCGCATCAAAAACTTCCGCAGCGTCAGCGTGAATATTTAAGTCAGCAATTCTGTCAAATTCTGTCACAGACGGATTGATCTGAACCAGCTTTGTCCCTGCTTTCATTTTCCTCAGGTATTCGTCGCTGCGGAATCCTGTCGTACCGATTACGAGGACGAGATCCGCCTCTGAAATCAAATCGGCAGCTTTATTCATAGTTTGATTGGAGACACTGTCGCGGATACCGGCATCCATATAAAAACCGGTCGGCATCAATGGCTCGCCGCATTTTTCACAGCGGGGCATATGACCCTGGTTCCATACCAGGTAATCAAAGGAACGGTTTCCGCAGCCGACACAGATATTGTCGCGAAAACTCCCCTGAAATTCGACTACGTTTTTCGACCCGGCAATGGTGTGAAGACAATCCAGGTTCTGGGTCACAATACCGTAGATTTTCCCCTGGTTCTCCAATTTCGCAAGCTGTTTGTGCACGGTGCTCGGACCTTTGATAAAAGTCGCATCCAGAAAAGCGTCTTTCATGATTTCATAAAATTTTTCCGGATTTTTGCGGATATAGGAAACAGAAAAAACCCGTCTGGCATTCATCATTCCCACACTCTGCTTCAGCCTGCGCATTCCATATAGATATGAAATCCCTGCACCAGTAACAGCTACGGTTTTATCACTTTGATCCATATACTCTTTCAGCTGCCTGTACTCCTCTGTCATGACCTGCCTCCTTCGTTCAGTAATTTCCCGATGTTTTTACTTGATATCATCCGACAACTCGTCATACGATATATTATATTTTCATATTGAGTATTCATCAACCATCGATATTTGTTGAACTGTCGGATTGCTGATACGAGGCTGGAGGATGTGATCGTTGAATTGATCAGCGGATTTAAATTTATATATTTTGCAATGTAAACGGCACTACGGGAATCCCCGCCTGATTGTACAGATTGACCCGGTACCAGCTGGTCTGGGCGAAGGCAACCTGTATCGGGTCAGGCGCGGGATTTTTTAATGTCAGAAGCAGCCGGCTGCCTTCCGCGGAAGCGTCAAAGGGCAGTTCCTGTCCGGCACTGTCGAAAATCTGCATGGCTTCCAGCCGGCCGCCGCGGATGGTCAGGCCGCCCTCTGCGTGAGCAAAGGAGATAATGATACAGTTGCCGTCCCGGATGATATCTGTGACCCTGGGGGCATCGCAGGGCAGATTTTCCCCGTAAATATGTCCGCGGGCCAGCAGAGCCAGCCTGTGGCCGACTGTTTTTTTGTCTTTCGGATGGGCGTCTGTCTCTTCGCCGGAATCGGAGATGGAGCAAAGCCAGGTGCCGGGGACTGTGTCGCATACTGCTTCCTGGCAGCGGCGGATTTCCATGAAATTATTGCCGGGCATCTGCATCAGCCACCGGGAAAATCCGGGAAGCTGAACGATGAGAAACGGAAGTGTATCGTCCGCTAACAGTGCGCGCCAGTCGGCAATCAGGGCGGTCAGCATATCCTGATACAGGTCGGCGAAGCCGAATTCGTCGTCTCCTTCTCCCTGATACCAGAGAACGCCCCGCACGGAGAATGGCGCGATGGTCTTTAGCATATGCTCATAGAGGCTGCCGGGTATGCTCTGCGGCTGAGGTTTTTCAAAATAATCATAAAAACAGTCGTGGTAGTAGTCCCTCGGTAAATGATGGACAAACCGGCGGAATTCCCGGTCCGGCAGTGTCTGCGGCAGAACTTTTTCCAGAAATACATCGGAAAACGGATTGCCGTGGTCATTGATCTGCTTTGTGTGCTGCGCAGCAAGATATTGAGTTAGATCTGTATATTCCGGAACTTCATGAAAGTGGTCGATCCAGGGCTTCCCGACCCGGTTTACGGTATCCGGGCGCATCCAGGCGGCAGAGACCGTGCCGCCCCAGTTGCAGCCGATGATGCCGACAGGAACGTGCAGCGCTTCTTCCAGTTCCTTCTGAAAATAGAATCCGACGGCACTGAAATAATCCAGGTTCTCCTTTGTGTCGGCAAAGCGCCAGATTCCCATCCGGCTGTAGTCAAAGTCTTCCAACTGTCCGTCAAAGCAGATCTTAGGGACATCGAAAAAGCGGATGTGCCGGTTCGGGCAGGCGGACAGAGCCTCCGCGCGGTGCTTTTCGTAGCGCATCCAGAATTCCATGTTCGACTGGCCGGCAGCGATCCAGACTTCGCCGATGGCGATGTTTTTAAGACGTATGGTTTCAGATGCCAGACCATTTTGGATTGCGGATGCGGTAATGGTTAAATCCTCTGCCTCGGCTGTAGTAAGCGGATCAAGGATTATTTTCCAGGCGCCGTCAGTATCCGCAGTGACGCTTGCTGTTTGTCCCTGGATGTTTACCGTCACTTTTGCACCGGGTGCAGCTTCTCCCCAGATGACGGCAGGTTTATCCTGTTGCAATACCATGTTATTCTGAAAAATCATGGGCAGTGAAAGTCCGCGATTGTTATTCTTTTCATTAATTTTTTTCATAATAATACCTATATATTTCCTAAATTACGGCGGGCTGTAATATTCGGCTTTTTTTTCGGTTCCCTGGCCGGAAGAGATACCGCAAAGAAAACCCGTCCATCTGAACAGGAGACGCGTATGTCTCCCTGGTGTGCGGCCACGATGTTTTTTGCAATGGTCAGGCCGAGGCCGTAATGACCGGTGTCGCTGCGGTTGGCGTCGCTTCTGAAAAAGCGTACAAAGATTTCTGCTCTGTCCTGTTTCGGAATAAAGCCAGGATTGGAGATCGTCAGAACCGCGTCGGTTTTTTCCTGCTGCAGTTTTATGGTTATGTTCCCCGCTCCGGTAGCGTGAGAGAGAGCATTATCCATCAGGATGGATACCAGCTGGCTTAGCTGGCCGGCGTTTCCCGGAATGGTGATATCTTTGTCAATCTGATAGTCCAGCTCCCGGTCCTGTTCAAAGGCAACACTTTCAAATGGCAGAACACCGCCCAGCACAAGCCGGCTGAAGTTCAGCGGCTCCATCTGAGGTGTTTCGTGTTCGATGCGTACCAGAGAGAGAAGTTCACTGACCAGGTCAGCCATCCGTTTGCTCTCGGAACGGATGTTGTGCAGCCATTTATTTGCGCCGATTTCCCGTTCCAGCAGTTCCGCGTTGGCTTCCACTACAGAAACCGGTGTCTTCAGTTCATGCCCTGCGTCGGAGAGAAACTGCCGTTGGCGGCGGTCGCTTTCCTCCAGCGGACGGATAATCCAGCGGGCCAGGGCGGTGGCGCAGAGAAAGAGAATTACTACCATGATGGCGCCCAAAAGGAGCGCATAGCGGAACAGAGTCGTAAAGCTGTCAGCAATCAGGGTATTATCCATCAGGACCACCAGAGTGTAGGTGTTTCCCTGATCGATGCAGTAGATAAAGTTACCGTAAGTCCCCTGGCTCATGCCTGTATCCAGCAGATATTCGGCTGTTTCTGAGAGCTGGCTTTCGGTATACAGCGTTCCGCTGCCGAGATCAACACTTAACAGATCTCCGCTCTCATCAAGGGCTACCGAATAAAAAGAAGAGAGTAAAAACCTGGTGCTGTTGTAATCCGGCAGGGCATTTTCCTTCGGTCTGCCGTCTTCCTGAGGAGCTTCCGGAGCGTGCTGAGCCTGACTGGGATTTCCGTTTTCCTGATATTGCTCGATATACATTTCCAGCATATCCTGATTTTCCCGATACAGTTCCTGATAGCTGAGAAAATAAATCAGTAACAGAGTCACGAAAAAGAGAAGGACAAATGCCGTCATTACTACCGTTACAAGAGTGTGTGAATTTATTTCTGTAAATATATCAGATCTTCTATGATAAGT
>JAJPZY010000112.1 GCA_021204085.1 Clostridiales bacterium
AGAAAGCAGGCAAAGACGGCAGTAAATATCTCAATGGTGTACACCTACTTCGAAATCGGTCGCAGGATTTACGAAGAGGAGCAAGCCGGTGAGGACAGAGCTGCCTATGGAAAGCAGCTGATTAAAGGACTATCTGAGTACCTGACAAAAAACTTTGGCAAAGGCTATTCTGTCGGGAACTTGAAAAATATCCGACAGTTTTATCGCGTGTATTCCGAGGACCAGATTGGCGAAACATCATTTAGCCAATTCAAAAATCTGCCTGCGGTCAGTACGGGAAGAAAGTTCTATCTGAGCTGGTCGCATTATTTGAAACTTATGCGCATCTCAAATGTAGATGAGCGGCATTTTTATGAAATCGAAGCGGCAAAGAATGAATGGAGCCTTGCAGAACTGAATCGCCAGTTTGACAGCGCTCTGTATGAGCGTTTGGCATTGAGTCGCGACAAAGATGAGGTTGCTCGGCTTGCCACAGAAGGTCAGGTAATCGAGAAACCGTCAGATGCGGTTAAAGACCCTTACGTTCTGGAATTTCTCGGTCTTCCGGAACTCCCAGAGTATTCTGAGTCAGAACTGGAAACAAAGATTATCGACCATCTGCAGCAGTTCCTTCTGGAATTGGGAACCGGCTTCGCCTTCATCGGTCGGCAGGTACGTTTTACATTTAACGAGGAACACTTCCGAGTCGATCTCGTCTTCTTCAATCGGATTCTGCGCTGTTTTGTGCTTTTTGATTTGAAGATTGGCCAGTTGAAGCATCAGGACATTGGTCAGATGCAGATGTATGTCAATTACTATGACCGCATGGTAAAACTGCCGGAGGAGAACCCGACCATAGGTATTGTTCTCTGCAAAGACAAAAATGATGCCGTTGTGGAGATGACTCTTCCGGAAGATAATAAGCAGATTTTTGCAAGTAAATACGAAACTGTACTTCCGAGCAAGGAGGACTTGAAAAAGCTGTTGAACGATCAGCTGGATACCTTTTAATTATTCCTTGCACTTTTAAATTTTCCTCGTCCCTCAGATTTGCGGGGTAAGTTGAAAAATCAGGAACAGACACCATCAGCCGGATATGACAGGAAGGAGTGAGCCGATGCAGGCTGCAATTCACGCGAAAATGCCCGTAAATCAAGCCTTTTTTCGGCTCATTGTGTACATATTTGGGGGTATGTAGATTGTATCAAAGACAACGTGCAGATAGACCCCTGCATGGGCAGTGGCCATATTTTGGTCTATGCCTTTGATGTGCTGATGCAGATTTATGAATCTCAGGGGTACACTCAGCGCGATGCTGCTCAGAGCATTTTGCAGAATAATCTCTACGGTCTGGACATCGACGAGCGGGCGGCGCAGCTTGCCTATTTTGCTGTGATGATGAAAGCCCGGCAGTATGACCGGCGTATTTTCAGCCGGGGCATACAGCCCCATGTGTACGGCATTGTGGAAAGCAATGGCTTGAGCGGATTGTGGACGAAGGATAACAAGGATATGCAGGAGCTATTTGATGCCATGCGGGATGCAAAGGAGTATGGCTCAATTCTGACTGCTCCGGCGTTGGATTATGGCAGTCTGCGAGAGTTCGCCAAAAATAAGGTGGCGAGCATTGAACAATTTGATTTGGAAAGTAATGACCTCCAGGATCAGCTGTCTCAGGTGCTGGCGCTTATTGATGTGGCAGAGGTACTTGCAGGAAAATATCAAATTTCCGCTACGAATCCTCCCTACATGAGTTCATCTAATATGGATGTAAAGCTCAGTAAGTTTACGAAAGATAATTTCCCCGACAGTAAGAGCGATATGTTCGCAATATTTATTGAACGATGCGGGATGATGACGGCAAAAAATGGCTATCAGGCCATGATTACACAGCACTCCTGGATGTTTCTTTCCAGTTTTACAAAATTGAGAATGAAGACGATTCAGAAAAGGCTTATTAGTATGGCCCATTTGGGAGCAAGGGCATTTGATGAAATTGGGGGTGAAGTGGTACAGACTACTGCATTTGTCGTTCAAAATAGCTACGCAGGAAATAGTTATGGGGTTTATTGTAGATTGCTAAAAGAGACTTCACAGGCTGAGAAAGAAGAAGCTTTCTTAGAAAAAAAGAGTTGCTTTGTTGCTAATCAAGAAATGTTTAGCAAGGTTCCTGGGGCGCCGTTAGCATATTGGGGAACGATAAATCAATTTCGCGTATTCGAGGATTGCGATACTCTTGCGGAGGTAGCAAATCCACGGCAAGGACTTATTACAGGTGATGTAAATAGATTTGTGCGAAAGTGGTATGAGTGTTCTATAGAGAATCTCAGTTTTGATTCTAAGTATGATACTAGTGAACGTGCAGGTAAGTGGTTCCCATATTGTAATGGAGGAGGTTATAGGAAGTGGTATGGCAATAATGAAGATGTTGTAAATTGGGAACGGGATGGTTATGAAGTCAAAAATTTTGTTGACGGTAATGGGAAACAGCGATCCCGTCCACAGAACCAGCAATATTATTTTCGCGAAGGAGGAACATGGTCTGCTATATCTACATCAAAATTATCTGTTCGCTATTTTGGTGAAGGATTTCTTTTTTCAAATGCAGGGATGGCTATATATGCTGAACATGATAAGTTGCGGTATATAATTGGCTTTTTGAACTCGAATTTGAGTCAGCTTTATCTTGGCTTATTCAATGAGGGTTTAAATTATAATCAAGGAGATATTGCAAAGCTACCTATAAGGATTAAGCGGCAATCTGAGATTATCCAATGCGTAGAGCAAGCAATATCAGCGGAAAAAGATGATTGGGATTCCTTTGAGGAATCATGGGATTTCAGGAAACATCCACTTATATAATACCAGGAGGAAAGAAAATGAAGGTATCAATTTTTCTTACGGCGCGCAATGGAGATTATAGTGCATCTGCATTATATGAAGACGGTAAAGTTACCGTACTGAAGGGGTCTTTGATCCGAATGAGCTTTGCTGATCATATTAGAGGAGGACGAACTGCTAAAAAGTATCGCGATGATCCTTCTGTAGTAGATGACAATGGTATTGTAAAGAAGGACTGTGTTTTTTCAAGTCCATCAACAGCGGCTCAATTCGTAATGGGAAGTAGCACTAACGGCTGGCATTCATAGCATGTTGACAAGAAGACCTCTTTACGTAAGTATGTTGATGCGAATACGCAAGAGGGTTGACAATGGGACGATTAATTTCTGATAAGTATAAAAAATGGGAATGTGAATGTGCGAATCGCTTCGCTCAGTTGAAAACAAATAAGGAAAAGTTGAATCGTATCTTCATAGAAATATATGATCTCCAGAACGAATTGACCCCGGAGATAGGGGATAAGGATGTGACTGTTAGGTTGGCGGACAAGACCCGTGAGGTGAAAAGTCTGCTCTCCTATGCAGTCGGCTGTATGTTTGGGCGGTATTCGTTGGATTGCGATGGTTTGGCTTACGCTGGCGGCAAGTGGGATGCCAGCAAATACAGCAGTTTCATTCCTGATGCAGATAATGTAATCCCCATTACCGACGAGGAATATTTGGAAGATGATATTATTTCTCGCCTGTGTCAGTGGCTGAAAGTGGTCTATGGCGAGGATACCTTGGAACAGAATTTGGACTTCATCGCCAGCGCTCTAAACAATAAGGGCGATACCAGCCGAGAGGTTATTCGAAATTATTTTCTGAAGGACTTTTTCAAAGACCATTGCAAGATTTACCAGAAACGACCTATTTACTGGCTTTTTGACAGTGGAAAGCAGAATGGCTTTAAGGCACTGATCTATCTTTACCGCTATAACGCCGACACCATAGGCAATCTGCGCATTGACTACCTTCACAGGATGCAGCGGGTCTATGAGAGCGAGACAAACCGGATGCAGGATACCATTGACCACTCCGGCAACGCTCGTGAGGTGGCTCAAGCCACGAAACGGAAGGAAAAGCTGCAAAAGCAGCTCAAGGAGTGCCGGGAGTACGACGAGAAGATCAGCCATCTGGCGTTGGCACGTATCGAGCTTGACTTGGACGACGGCGTGAAGGTGAACTACGAGAAAGTGCAGACGGCGCGGGACGGAAAGAAGTATCAGGTGCTGGCGAAGATTTGAGACGTGCTACTTTAGATAGGAGTAATTGTATGATAGGAACATGCGCTTTATGTCGGAACCAAAAAGAGCTTCAGCTGAGCCATATTATTCCCAAATTTGTTGGGAAATATCTAAAGGAAACCTCAGTTGGTAACATTCGCAGTCAAGAAGATCCAAATAGGGTTGTGCAGGACATAGAGAAGCATTATCTTTTGTGCCATGATTGCGAGGAGTTATTTAGCGCATCAGAAAGATATTTTGCGAACAATTTGTTTTACCCATACCATAAGGACAAAGTAGATTCTTTCACTTATGACGAACAACTTTTTTATTTCATTACCTCTCTATCTTGGCGAAGTCTGAATCTTGATCTGACTGATTTCGTTAGAGAAGGTGATCTGAAACTTGATGTTTTGGAAACGATGATTCACGCGGAAGAAATTATGAGAGATTACCTGCTCAAATCACGTGGGGATATCGAAACCATAGAGCATCATATATATTTCTTTGACCGGATTAAATCTGTTGGAGAAAACGCCCCTGAGATTTATTATAATGGGAGTCCTCATGTAACAGTACACAGGTCATTGACGTCATATTCAGGCTATGCGGATAATACTGTGTATACTATTTCTAATTTAATGGGAATTATAATAGTTACGTTATATTCAATGGATGTAGATGAGAAATGGACTGGAACTCAGATTTATAGAGAAGGAGGAACCCTCCTTGCTAAGAATCAAGGAATGCAAAGTCGCCTTGGAGGAGAACTTCAGTATTGGATGGAACAAAAAGAGAACTCTGCTGAAAAAATGACTGAAAGGACGCAAGAACGAATACTTAAGAAAATTACCGATGTGGGTGAAGGTATTAAGGATTATGCCATTTTCCAGGATGTTCTTGATGATAAAGGCTTACAAGAATAGTTTCACGAGTACCTATAGACTGTGACGGAGGAAATGTAATGGCCGAGCTAAACTTACAACAAATTATAGACCGTCTCAACGCCGAATTCATCGGTGACACCCGGAAGCTGGTCTTCTGGTATGACGACAATGCCGACTTTGCGGAAGAAATTCAGGACATGGTGCTGGATAACGCAAAGGTGTATTTCCTGCGCCTGGATAACCAGTTTTATACGAAGTACCTGCTGGAGCGTGAGGACACAACCACCAACTATTTGATCTACGCTCCCTTCCCTAAACCGGATGTGCGTGACAACCATCTGGAAGACACGCTATTATACTCTCGCCGCTTCTATGCAGACAGGGCTTCTCTGCTGTGCGTGGATTTGGGTATCTCTGAAAAGTACAAGCCGGTGATTGAAAAATACGTCAAGTTCTTTGGCAGTAAGGAGCGAACGAAGCGATTTTATGACTTGGAGATCGAGCGCTTCAATGAGGAAACTATTCTGACAGGGCTGATTTGTGCTATCTGTCGGACGCGCATTTGCTCTTTTGAGGAGGCTCTCCGGGTGATACTCACCGACGGAGACTTAGAGAAAAACGCTTATCTGGCGGAGATGGGCAAATACGGCCTGACAGCGGCGTTCTGGAAGCTCTGCGAGCAACAGTTTGGCTACACAGATGCTGACCCTTCGCTGGAGAAACTGCTTGTGACCATGTTCGTGACCTACACGGACAAGTTTGTGCAGGCTGCGCTGCCAAAGACGTGGAATACTTTCGTATCCCTCAAGCCCGGCAATATCATCGCGTTCCTGGACAGTCTGATGAACAGTGTGCTGTATCGGGAGAAATACGACGCGCTCTCTGACCACGTTTCTGCTGGATTGAATGTGCGCGCGGCCTTCTCCGGGATGCCGCCGGAGGATTTGACAGGGTGCGACACATTCCGTGTCGTTGACGAAATTCTCTCGCACTGGCTGGTTGGCCGTCTGGTTGCAGAGGACACCGGCGCGGCTCTGAATGGACAGACTATCCCGCAGATCTGTGAAAGCCGGATGAAGCTGCACTTTGGGACGCAGAATGAGGACTGCTATCTCATGCTGGAGAGCGCTTATCGTCTTGTCTGCGCCAGCAATTATCACAGTCCGGACGGATTTGCAAATATCATCAAGACCTATCGGGAGAAGGACTGCCTTCTCGATCAGGAGTACCGGCACTTCTATTACCACTATGATCGGATGGATGATACAGCGGATTTTGAGGAGCTGCGGACGCTGGTGGAGAATATCTACACCAATGAATATCTGACGGAGCTGCTGCCCCGCTGGAATCAAGGGATTCAGGAGCCGGACAGTCTTACCGAGTTGACTTTGCAGCGGAACTTCTTCAATCGTTTCGTAAGATCGGCTATGAGCAAGGAACGCACCGTGGTCATTATCTCTGATGCAATGCGTTATGAAGTGGGTCAAGAACTGTTTCTGCGGTTGCAGGATGATCCGAAAAGCACGGTGAAGCTGGATGCGATGCTCAGTGTCCTTCCCTCCTATACTCGGCTCGGTATGGCTGCATTGCTGCCCCAACGGACATTGACTATGACGGACGATTACAAGGTGCTGGCAGATGATACGCTGTGTGATTCCCTGTCTGGACGGCAGACGGTATTGCAGAGCTATTGTCCTGATAGTGCCTGTGTCCAGTTTGATGATATTAAAACAGCGAACCAGGCGAAACTGCGGAGCGTTTTCACCGGCAAGCAGGTAGTTTATGTGTATCATAATCAGATTGACGCCCGCGGAGACAAGGCAAACACAGAGGATGAGGTCTTTGTGGCCTGTGAGGAGGCCATTCAAGAGATTATGGATTTGATCCGGCGAATCTCCAGCAGTGCAAATACTCATCGTTTCCTCGTGACTGCTGACCACGGCTTTATCTACAAACGTGACAAGCTGACAGAGAGTGATAAAATTGATGTTGGAAGCAAAAAGGCGTTTGTAAATCGCCGATTTGTGGTTGCCAAAGAGCCGATTTCCGGCGACGGCGTTCAGAGCATGAGCATGGGTCAGATTTTGGGGAATGACGATGAAAAAATCGTCTCCTTCCCTGTTGGCAGCAATGTGTTCAAGGTGGTCGGGGGCGGAGCCAATTACGTCCACGGTGGTTCATCTCCCCAGGAGATGCTCGTTCCGGTGATTGATATAAAGATGGAGCGCGGGCATATGGAAACCAGACCGGCGCAGATCGCGCTCGTCTCCATTGTGCCGAAAATCACGAACCTGATTGTCTCCATGGACTTCATCCAGTCTGACGCTGTAACCGACACAGTAAAGGGAACAACCTATCGGCTGTACTTCGTTTCAGAGGATGGCGAGCGGATTTCCAACGAGAATACTTTCGTCGCTGACAGTCGGGAGGCAGATGCAGCGAAGCGAATGACCAGGCTGCGCTTCACCTTCAAGAACCAGAAGTATGACCGCAACAGGCAATATTATCTGGTGGCCTGCGATGAATCCACCGGTTTGGAAGCATGGAGACATCCAGTTATTATGGACTTGGCGTTCGGAGACGATTTCGGCTTCGGATTCTGATTATAACTGATAGAACGATACGGGAGATGGTTATCTATGGATGAATATACGGAAAAGGACGACGCCCGTGCGGTGATTAAAAATAAGCTGCGCCAGTGCTTTGACGGCAGGATCGTCCGAAAGGATTTGACGAAAAAAATTAAAGAGGGAGCCAATGTCCCGGTTTATGTTCTGGAGTTTCTGCTGGGACAGTATTGCAGCTCTGATGATGAGGACATCATTGCCGAGGGTGTGAACAATGTGAAGCGCATTCTGGCTGATAATTTTGTGCGCCCGGATGAAGCTCAAAAGATTATCTCCACCCTCCGCCAGCGCGGAAGCTACACGGTGATCGACAAACTTACAGTTACGCTGAACATCAAGGATGACCGGTATGAGACGGAGTTCTCTAACCTGGGGATTAAGAAAATCCCAATTAGTGAGGAGTATCCGACCAAATATGATCGCCTGCTCTGCGGCGGCATCTGGTGCATCGTCCAGCTGGAGTATGAGTATGTGGAGGAGGACAAAAAGAATGGTTCCCCCATCCGTATCCGCAGGCTGACGCCCATTCAGATGCCCCACGTTGATATTGATGAGTTGAAACAGGGACGGAAGGCATTCACAAAGGAAGAATGGATAGATGTCATGCTCCGCTCCATCGGCATGGAGCCGGACGCGCTGACCTACCGGGAGAAATGGCTTCTGCTGATCCGTATGATCCCCCTCGTGGAGAACAACTTTAATCTCTGTGAGCTGGGGCCGAGAAGCACGGGTAAATCCCATATTTACAAGGAAATCTCCCCGAACAGCATCCTGGTGTCCGGCGGGCAGACGACGGTGGCCAATCTGTTTTACAACATGGCCAGAAAAACTGTCGGCCTTGTGGGATTGTGGGACTGCGTGGCCTTTGATGAAGTGGCCGGTATCAACTTTAAGGATAAAGACGGCATCCAGATCATGAAGGATTACATGGCCTCCGGCTCCTTTGCCAGAGGAAAGGAGGAAAAGGCCGCTTCCGCTTCCATGGTGTTCGTGGGTAATATCAATCAGAGCGTGGATGTGTTATTGAAAACGTCCAGCCTGTTTGACCCCTTCCCGCCGGAGATGGGAACTGATACGGCGTTTTTAGACCGTATCCATTGCTATATCCCCGGATGGGAAATTCCCAAATTCCGCCCGGAGCATTTTACGGATGATTATGGCTTCATCACTGACTATCTTTCCGAATTTCTGCGTGAGCTGCGCAAGGAACAGTATGGGGATGCTTTAGATCGGTATTTCCACCTTGGCAAAAACCTGAACCAGCGCGATACCATCGCCGTTCGCAAGATGGTGGGCGGTTTGATAAAGCTGATGTATCCGGATGGCGAGTTCACCAAAGAGGAACTGGAAGAAGTTTTGCAGCTTTCTCTGGAAATGCGCCGTCGCGTTAAGGAACAGCTCAAAAAGCTGGGCGGCATGGAGTTCTATGATGTCAACTTCTCCTACATAGACAACGAAACCTTTGAGGAACACTATGTGTCTATGCCGGAACAGGGCGGCGGAAAAATCATTCCGGAGGGAATGTGCAATCCCGGACAGGTTTATACCGTATCGCAAGGAAAATCGGGGATGTTGGGTGTTTTCCGTTTGGAAAGCCAGATGCTGCCTGGAAACGGCAAGCTGGAATGTACGGGTATCGGTTCCGACCGGGGATGCAGGGAGGCAACCAACACCGCATTTAACTTCCTGAAAGCCAACGGCAGCCGGATTAGTGATGCTATCAGCACGACCACGAAGGACTATATCATCAACTATCAGGATTTGCAGGGTATCGGCATGACCAACAGGCTTGCCCTTCCCACGCTCATTGCGATCTGTTCGATTGCGCTGGGAAAATCGGCGCTGAGTAGTCTGGCCGTTCTTGGAGAAATCAGCATCAGTGGCACTATGATAAAGGTGGACGAGCTTGCCAATGTACTTCAGGTCTGCGTGGACAGCGGCGCAAAGAAAGTGTTGCTTCCAATGACCTCTGCCGCCGACCTTGGAACTGTCCCGGCTGATTTGATAAGCTGCTTTAATCTGATTTTCTACAGTAGTGCGGAGGACGCCGTGTTCAAGGCATTGGGAGTTGAATAGACGCAAGGAGGGGTGTTTCTATGTCAAGGCATAAGCGAAGTTCATCTCGAAAACGTCATAAGAGTAAGAAATGCCCGGAGCCGCTGAATTCTATGATTGATCTGGCCGGTGGACTTGCTATGGCGGCTATTGCTGGCAGTATGGAGAAGAAGCACCACTATAAAGCAAGAGGCAAAATCAATCCGTATGAAGTCTCTGCGCTGGGCATCGCCACAGGCAGGATGAAAACTACCGATGATATTATCAGGACGGGCGCTGTTCTTGGGGCGTTGGGTTCCTTCGATGATGATAATGTAGCTGGGGACGATGAGCTATTCTCGATGGAGTCGTACATACATACAAACGACAACCGATATGCCTGGCGGCTCAACTGCGAAGATGGCTCTGAATACGGCATCTCTCCTGAAGATTACGAAACTCGTGATGAATACAATGAGGCGCTCTACGCTGAGAAATATGCCTGGCGCGATTTCTGCGAGGATGGTTCAGAATATGGCCTTGATCCAGAAGACTTTGAAACAGAGGATGAATATGACGCGGCGCTGGAGGAAGCGCGTGAATCTGCCGATGACACGCCGGAGGAAAAAGACGCCGAGTTCACGGTTGATGAGTCTTTAGACATCGAAATGGAGTCCAATCAGGATGTCATTCACGAACCTCCTGTTCCCTGTGGTTATACTGTTGATCCCTTTGCGGATGACGACTTTCATGTCTATGTTTATTGTAAAGTGAAGCTGCGTGATACAGACGCGGAGGTATACTATCGAACGGAAGACCATTCCCTGCGTAAAGGCGATGCAGTGTTGGTGCCGTCTCCCATCGCCGGGATTGAGGTTGCTGGAGAAATATTGACGGTGGAACATCATATGAAATTTTCTGTGCCGACACTGATTGAGGAAACACAGGTGATTTTGAAAAAAATTGATCCGGCATAACTATAAACTATATCTGATTGTCAAGTCCTGACAGACTGATATGAAAATATCAGCTTGTCAGGATTTTTTTGTTCCTGTTTCACGCGCAGGAACAGAGACGCTCAAGGCAGTCAGGGCGATAATATGGGCTGTTGTCAAGCCAGCCTGTCACATGACTGCTACTTCATATGCTGCTTAAATTATACATCTATAGAACCAGAGAAAACCGATGTGTCCAATAATACACATATGCGCTCAATATGAGTCGGCGCAGAAGGCTTTGAAATTGTATAATTTAAGTAAGAAATTCGGGAAGGAGGAGATGTCGTCATGAATCAGCTTGATTTGTATGAGCTTGCATCAGATGATGCTATTTATAAAGCCATCGGCAGTCGCTTGCGCTATTACAGAAGTTTGCGTGGCATGAAGCAGGATGAGCTTGCAAAAGCGTCGGGTGTGAGCCGCTCAACTATCAGTAAGATTGAGAGCGGTTATAAAAAGCCGTATTCTACAGCGATTTTTATAGCACTTGCCAGAACGCTGCACGTACCGCTTGAGAATCTCCTCACCGATAAATTGCTCGCCTGATATATCTATTGCAGTTATGTGATTGTGCTGAACGATAAGCAATAAATTTATCCATCTGCCGCTGGTTGTTTGACCGGCGGCTTTTGCTTTTTTGAGGGAGGAAGGTGTATTTCATGACGGAACAGGATTTTGAACGGCTTTGTACTGTTGTAGACCAAACCAATGCAAATGACGCGGACAAGGAAGCGCTGAAACACGCGCTCAAATACCAGTTCACGGTTTCGTGCCTGGAGGCCAGTTTGCGGGGCGGGCATGACTATGATTATATCATCAATGCAGCTCTTACAGCGACCAGAGAATTTTATGATGCAGACAGTGTGCTGTTTGCTAATACGGATGTAAATCTTCATGTTGCCGGGAGCCTTATGAGGGAATTGCCCAGGGAGGGATTTCCTTCTCTCAGCGGTAATGACCCCGTGTATTTGTCCAAATACCCGCTGTTTCTCAAGGCAATAGAATACGGACAGCCGGTCGCAGTTGCGGATATGAGCCAGATGTTCCCGACTAATTCCGTTGAGTATAAGCGTCTTTGCAAAGGAAAAGTCAGCTCTTTTATGGCCGTACCCTATAAGAAGCGAAACACAGGATTCGTGGGTGTGATTAACCCACATCGCTATCAAGACAGGATTGATCTCCTTCAGGTTCTCTCCTATGTGGTCGTGGCGGAAATCAATGAAAGCGCCCTGATGGAGATTCTGAAAAAGGATAAGCGGTTGATTAGGGGAAACAGCGACCGGGATGTGTATGTGAAGCTAATCGGCGGATTGGAGATACACAGCGCCAATGGCATATTAACAGAGGAGCATTTTAAGAGCAACAGGAATGTTCGCTTTCTGACGCTCCTTCTGCTAAAGAATCACCGTGGATTTTCTACCGAGGAGATGGTCAATGCACTGTGGGAAACCGATGCCGCGCCCACAAGTGCGAAGAAGATTGTTTCCAATGTTTGCAGCGCTATTCGAGAGACGATGCGCCAGCACTTCCCTGATATGGATTTGATCGTGTATGAAAACTCTGAATATAGGATTTCCAGCTATTACAATGTTCGCACCGATTATCAGGAGGTGCAGGATTTATATGCAGCGGCGAACGGAGAAAGCGATAAACAGAAGAAAGCGGATTTGCTGTATCAGGCGTTGACATCCCATCCGGGCAGACTGCTTCCCTCGCAGGTTGACACGCCAGGGGTTATGCCAGTTATCGCAGATTACACCTATGAACGCAAGGACAAGATCAAAGAGTGTATGAAACTGCTCTATGAGGTGGCCGATTACCGGAGGATGCTTCTGCTCGAAGAAGAAGTTTTCGTTTTCTATTATGATGACCCGGAACTGATTGTATGGGTAATCCGTGCGTATATTGGCTTGAATCATCTCGGTACAGCCAGGGAATTTTTACAAAGCTGGCACAAGAAATTACCAAAAGAAACCTATTGGCAACTGGAGCGTGAAATCAAGGAAGCGAAAAAATAGTCATCCAAAATCGTATATGGCCTCTGCGATGTCGTGTTATAACGATGTTGCAGGGGCTTTTTTCATGTCTCCGTTCATCAGTCCAATGCCTATCTTCATATCGTTCCAGAAATCATACTGAAATCATACCCGAAATCATGCTCGAAACCATACCCGAAACCATACCGAAAATGATACTGATTTTCTTCCCAAAATTCGACCTGAAATCGTACCAGATTCCTACCAAAAACCATACTCGAAATCTGCCAAAAATTCGACTCCAAACGCGACCTCTCCTGAGGAAAGCGTCTGTTATAATTATACGCGTGTTGTGCGCAACTAATCGAGGAGACAGATTGAATCTGTCCAAACGAGGGAGGAAGGTTTCGTATGAAAGGAAAGATGTATAAGATCAGCTGTCCACATTGTTGGAATCGGCTATTCGAGGGAGCCTATATCGGCGTGTGCTGCCTGCGTTGCAGTAAATGCAAAAGTGCATGGAAGGTTGAGGTGGATGGTGACAAAATCAAAATGACACCTCAATATTGTCCTGAACCGGAGGATGCTCGACCAGAGTAAACTGCGGTCATCATCAAAACTGAATAGAATGAGGCATACTGTAAGGGCGTCGGATTGGGCTTGAACCCTCATGTTCGTGAATCAGGAGCCAAAAGTTTGTGATTAGGTTCTGTACCGGTCAAGTGAGCCGGAGGAGAGCAGCAGACGGAAGCAATACCGTAGGGATATTGCGCCCATCTGCTGCTCTTTTTTTGTTGCCTGGGATTGCTTCCGTCATGAAGGAGGAAGCAGATGCGGCAGCATTGGGAACCGTACACGGCGAAATATCCGTGAGCTTCGGATTTTGAAACTCATCAACATTTTCAAAATTCGGAGGAAAGAACAAATGTATTACGATCCAATTTTAGTCGGCAAGAGAATCAGAGAATTACGAATTATGAAGGGAGTCACGCAGGAGCAGCTGGCCATGAAGGTTAGTCTGACGAGCGACCACATTGGGAGAATTGAAATCGGCAGGCGAGGATGCTCCATCGACCTTTTGATTGAGCTGTCCAGTTACTTTGATGTCAGCCTGGATTATCTGGTACTTGGCAAAGATCGCTCAACACCCATAGCAAAGCAAATCGTGCGTTGGTTGATTCGGGCGCTGACCGATCTGGAGCAGATTTTATAGAACCCGGCCTACAAAGCCGTCAACCCGGCCAGCAAGGCCATAAAAATTTGGCTTCGTCTCAGCTACAATTTAATCACAGCCGGGGAACACCGGCTGGCGGGAACTTTGACAACTTCATAGTCATTCATCAGGTACGTTACCGTGTGACAAGCTGCATGGGCGGTACGCCATGACCTCCCGGCTCTGGCCGAGAGTGAGCGAGAAATACCAGCTTTGAAATGCCGGACTGCAACCGGCACAGCGACGACACCACACAGGGATAATGATACTTCTGTAATTCGCAGCCCGGCCATAAAGAAGGCGGGGAGGTTAGACGCCTATGGAGCGGTTTCGCAAACCGCCGCCTGATGATTTCCCGCTTCTCAGGGGTGTCGAGGACAAATGTGAGAAAAACCGCTTTATGAAATTTACGGAGCCGGTATCAGGATATTTCTTTGGTATCGGCTCCTTTGAACATATCCAGGAAAGAAGTTTTTGATATGGATAGAGATTTTAAGCAGTACCACCGTGGGGAAATTTATTTTGCGAACCTCGATCCCCACTACGGCAGTGAGCAGGGCGGCATCCGTCCGGTTCTCATTGTCCAGAACGACAGCGGCAACCATTATTCGCCCACACTGGTCGTTGCAGCCGCAACGAAGCGGACGGATAAGAAGCCCTACCTTCCCACCCATGTGATCTTAAATCACATTCCGGGGATGGAGTATGATGGAGATTCCATGTTCCTGCTGGAGCAACTCTACACGATTGACAAACATCGCATCAAGGGGTTCGCCGGTCGAATCACCGAGGAACAACAGCGAAAGGTCAATGTGGGGCTTGCCGCCAGCCTGGGGCTGGAGGATATGAACGACGGGAATGTGAAAATCCCGCGGCCAGTCAGGAAGAAACGGTCTGCGCCGCAAGGCGCCCCTTCTATGCTGTTCTGCCTTTGCCCGACCTGCCGGAGCAAATTCTTCGACACCAAACAGTATTACATCATCCGGGCGGATCGCAAGCAGAAGAACAAAGATGTCTGCACCTACTGCCAGACCCGTATGGGCTATGACTATTACGTCCTTCCCTATGATTGGGAGGACAGGCAGCCGACAGCCAGCGCACCACAGGAGGAAGCCGGCCATGAAATTGCAAGTTGATGAGGAATTTTCCACCCAGATACCGCCGCTGACTGATGAAGAGTTCGAGCAGCTGGAGGAAAATATTCTCTCCGATGGCAGGATCATCAGCCCCATCATTACATGGAACGGTTTCATCGTGGACGGCCATAACCGCTACCGCATCTTGCAGGCGCATCCGGAGATTCCGTATAAAACCTTCGAGATGGAGTTCCCCGACCGCTATGCTGTGCTGGCATGGATTTGCCACAATCAGCTGGGCCGTCGCAATCTGACAGAGGAGCAAAAGAAGTATCTGATCGGGAAACAGTACAATTCCGAAAAGAAATCCGATTTCAAAGGCAATCAGTACACTTCAACCGATGAAAGTGCTTGTCCCCCCCAAGGGGGACAAGCAAAAGCGCACCTGGGAAAAGGTCGCTGAAGAAAACCATGTCGGGAAGAAATATGTGTATAATGCCGGGCGCTATGCGGATGGCGTGGATGCCGCCGATGAAATCGAACCCGGCATCCGGCAGGATATTTTATCCGGCAAGATTGCACCCACCGCAAAGGATGTTTCGGAAGTCGCCGATGCCGAGCCGGAGGAACGTCCGGAGATGGTCAGGCGGCTTCGGATGACCAAAGAAGAAAAAAACGAAGAACTGAGACGGATGAGGGAAATCGGTGAAAGTTTACAGACCGCCAGGAAGGTGACGGAGGAAAGTATGCTGGCCTCCGTCTCCGCCCTGGTGGACACCATGATGAGCAGCTGCAATCGCTGCTTTCATGAATTTCCCAAACTGCTCGATGACCCGCACTACCGCGCGAAGCTCATTGAGATCATGCAGAAACCCAAAAACTATATTCTGACGATAGAGACAGGAGGCTCTCCCTTATGAATGAAACTACATTGACCTATCAGGAAATGACGCTGAGCAGTCGGGACCTGATCGTACCCAGCAGTTCTTATCAGCGCCGGTTCCGGCCCGAACACGCCATGGCGATCACCAACAAATTCGACGAACATCTTGCCAATGAACCGAAGGTCAGCTACCGGGGCGGCAACTACTATGTGTTCGACGGCCAGCATACTATCGCCGCCCGGAAGAACTTAAACGGCGGCAACGATGTCCTTGTGAAATGCAAGGTGTATTACAATCTGACCGAGGAGGACGAGGCACTGCTGTTTGCCCAGCAGTTTGGTGAGTCCTCCGCACTGACTGCCGGTATTCGGATGCGGGCCTTGGTATTCGGAAAAGACCCGGATGCGCTGGCCTTTGTCCGTGCGACAGAGGATGCCGGTATTCATTTGGACTACGACCAGAAGCGTGGCCGCAACCGGATGGGCTGCATCTACACCGCTTTCAGGGAGTTTCAGTGTGTCGGCGCAGAGGTATACACCGAGGGGCTGGAAATCGTCCGGGAGGCATGGGATGGCGAGCCACAGTCCATGCGCGGTGAGATTGTCCAGAGCGTGATTAAATTCGTTTCCATCTACCATGACGAGTACAACCGCCGGAGGCTGGTACGGCGTCTGAGCAGCTATGATCCGCTGACTATCTACCGGGAAGGTCAGGCCATGGGCGTAAATATGCCTGGTCACAAGAAATATCTGTTTCAGGTGTTCCGCATCTACAACGGCAGGAGCCGCAAGACATCCCTGCCGATGAAGTTCTAAGGACAGGCCGTGCTTTCATAGGTATGGAGTAGATGGTTTTAGAACGGATGGAGGAAATGCGATGGCAGTACAGACCATGGAACAGTTACGAGATACAGACCCCCGCACTGTGAACCGGGAGTCACTGGTAGAAAGAAATTCGGTCTGCCTCAATCCGGATGCCAGTCATGAGGAGCGCCTGCTGGATTATATCCGGCAGATCAAAAACCCCTACTGCTATCTGGACGGCGGCATGATCGTGAAGCTGTCCTTTCAGGAGAAAGGGCCGACGATTGAGGAACGGGTCAACAGCGTATATCTTGCAGGGGTGTGACATCCTTTACACCCTGAAGCTCTCATAGTAAGATAGAACCGGGTCAAAACAAATACAGGAACAAGGTCACGGAGCTATGCTCTGCGGCTTTGTTCCTGTATGCTTTTTCGGGCGCAGGCGCTGCCTTTCCGTGTAAACAATAGGAAGAAATGGAGGTAGGCATGATGCCTGAAAAGATTTATCGTACCGGGATATATGCTCGTCTGTCCCGTGAGGACAACGAAAACGGCGAAAGTAATTCCATCACCAGCCAGAAGGCCATCTGCATGGAATACATCAGCCGTCATTCTGACCTGGAGCTGGTGGAGATTTATGATGAGGACGACGGTTATACCGGCACCAACATGGATCGCCCCGGTTTCCAGCGGATGCTGGCCGATATGCGCTCCGGCAAAATCGACTGCGCAATCAGTAAAGACCTTAGTCGATTTTCGAGAAACTACATCGACGCCGGAAACTATCTGGAGAAGGTTTTCCCGTCCCTCGGTATCCGTTATATCGCCGTCAACGACTGCTATGACAGCCTCGCGCCAGGGAGCGCGTCGGACGCAATCACACTGCCTTTCAAAAATCTCGTCAATGACATCTACTGCCGGGACATCTCGGTAAAAATCCGTACCAATCTGGAGGTCAAACGGCGCAAGGGAGAATATGTCGGTTCCTTTGCCCCTTATGGCTATGTGAAGTCCGCAGAGGATAAGAACCGTCTTGTGATAGATGATGACGCTGCCGAAGTCGTCACCATGATCTTCGGGATGTTCAAGGACGGCTTTCCCATCCTGCGTATCGCGGAACGCCTGAACCAGAGCGGCGTACCGACACCAATGGAACATAAGCGTTTGCAGGGAGTCAAATTCCAGACCGCTTTCCGGCGCAGTGAGCTTCCCCAGTGGGAATACAACACGGTTGCCCGGATATTAAAAAATGAGGTCTATCTGGGTGTTCTCACCCAGGGCAAGCGCGGCACTCCGAACCACAAGGTTCACGACATCCGCCCAAAGGATGAAAGTGAGTGGATACGGGTGGAGGCGACCCATGAAGCGCTGGTTTCCTATGCAGATTTCCTTGCTGTTGCAGAATTGCTCCAGCGGGATATGCGGGCGACTGACGCACAGGGCCAGCACTATTTATTTTCCGGCTTCCTCTATTGTGGAGACTGCGGCCAGGGCATGGTTCGCAGGACAATCACAAGAGGCAGCAAAAAATATGTTTATTATAATTGCAGCAAGAACAGGAAAACGCACAGCTGCACTCCTCACTCCATCAGCGAGGCCAAACTTCGAGAGGTGGTGTTCCATGCCGTCCACGACCAGATCGAGACGGTCATGCACCTGGATGAAGTCATGGCCTATCTGGAGCGCCTCCCCATGGAAGACCGGCGCGTCTTCAATTATGAAGCGCAGATCACTCGTCTGGAAGAAGAAATTGAGCAGTACAAGAAGCGCAAGCTCCGTCTGTACGAAGATTTGGCGGACGGGATCATCACTAAGACAGAGTATACGGATTTCCGCAATGCCTATAACAAGGTGATTGAAGATAAAACCGATGCTGTTCAGCGTATGAAGAAGGAACAGAATCAGGCCGCTGCTTCCGGCATGGGCAACCGTGCCTGGGTACAGGCGTTTTCCCAATATCAGAATATCGAGGAATTAGACCGCCGGGTGCTGGTGGCACTGGTTGACCGCATTCTGGTCTATGACAATAAAGCAGTTGAAATCCAGTTCAAATACCGGGATGAATACGCCTATGCTGCGGAGTATGTTGAGACTTGCAGCAGACAGGCAGGCTGAGAAAGGAGGAACCCATGGCACGAAAGAGCAGAAAAAACACCGTACAGCAGGAACAGCCGGTTGTGGCCGCACAGGTCACATTTGCAACCGCGATTTATGCCCGCCTCTCCGTTGAAAACAGCGGCAAGCAGGACGGAGGTTCCTCTCTGAATAACCAGATCGACGTTTGCAAGGAATATATCAGCGGATGCCCCTATCTGAAACTGACGGAAGTCTATTCGGACAACGGCAAAACCGGTACGGTATTTGACCGCCCGGCTTGGAACCGTCTGATGGAGGACGTGAAAACCGGCAAGGTTGAAGCAATCGTGGTTCGTGATCTTAGTCGTTTTGGCCGTGACTACATCGAGGTCGGCAACTATCTGGAAAAGATATTTCCGGCGCTGGGGACACGGTTCATCTCCGTCAAAGAGAATTTCGATAACTTCACCTGTGACGGCTCTACCGAGTCCCTGTCGGTGTCGCTGCAAAACCTGATTAACGCCCTCTATTCCAGGGACATCTCCCGGAAGGTGGCCACCGCGCTCATGGCGCAGCAGCAAAACGGCACGTTCCGTAACCGGAACCTTCCTTATGGATATGTGTGGAATGAAGATAAAACCGCCTACGCTATCGACGAGGAAGCGGCTGTCCATGTGAGGGACATTTTCCGCTGGAAGCTGGAAGGAGCTTCGATCAATCAGATGTTACAACGGCTTGAGGATTCCGGCGTTCCCAACCCGGAACTGAGGAAACGGGAAAACGGCCTGCGCGAAGGCGATTGTGTCGGCCTTGGATGGGGTAAGTCAACGATCAACTCTATTCTCCAAAATCCTGTCTATTTAGGCCACACCGTGCATGGTAAGTGCAGGACAGAGATTTATAAAGGCCGAAAAAAGCACCGTTGTCCATCGGACGAATGGCTCGTTCATAAATATACGCATCCAGCGCTGGTGTCGCAGGAGGATTTTGACGCAGTACAAGCCATGCTTGCAGAGGCCAGTGCGGAAAAACAGCGTAAAAAGGCTGAGAGTGCCAGCATCCGGGCATCCATGATTGACCTGTTTGATAAAAGATGCTTTTGCGGCGACTGTGGAAAACGGATGTACTTCCGCCGCCATAAGGTGGACAAGGTTGTCCCGGAGAGATGGGCTGGCACTTATAATTGCAGCACCTTCACAACCCGGAGATATTCAAGCTGCACCAACCACTATATCCACCAGGAAACCCTGGAGGAAAAAGTGTTCCATGCTATTCAGGATCAGCTCAAAATTGCTCTGGATTATGACAAGCTCCTGGGGCTTCTGAAAGGCAGCACCGGTGAAGCGAATATGAAGGAAAAGTACAATGCTGCTGTTTCCAGCGTCAGTATCAAGCTGAACGCGCTGAATCAGAAGCGCTCCCGTCTCTATGATAATTATGTGGATGGGACACTTTCGGAACCGGAGTATCTGTATGCCAAACAGACTTATGAGGCTGAGTACGAACGTCTCACTGCATTGCAGGATGAAGCCATCCAGCGCCGGAATCGCTTTCTGGAATCTATCTCCCCGGATAACCGGTGGATGCACATGATGAAGGCGGCAACTCACGCAGAGGCGTTGACGCAGGAGCTGGTTGACGCGATGATTGAGCGCGTTCTGGTTTATGAAAACGGCGTTGTTCAGATCGAGCTTCGCTATGATGATGTCTATCAGGATATGTGCCAGAGTGTTCTGGAGATGCAGGGTAATGATGTATCGGCTGATGCTGCACAGACTGATGCTGTACCGAAGGAGGAGGCGGGCGTATGAATGAGCCAAAAGTAGCGATTTACATCCGCCTCTCCCTGGCTGATGAAGATACCGGGTATCGGAAAGTAGAAAGTGACAGCGTACAGCACCAGCGGATGCTGATTAACGACTACCTCGACCACCACCCACAGCTAAAAGACGCGCCGCGGGAGGAGTTCGTTGATGATGGTTATACCGGCACCAACACAGACCGTCCCGCTTTTCAGGCGATGATGAAAAAGCTCCGTACCGGCGAGCTGAATGTAGCAGTCACGAAAGACTTCTCGCGCGCGATGCGTGATTATACCGAAATGGGCAACTATCTGGAGTGTGTCTTTCCCTTCCTCGGTGTCCGGTACATTTCCATCAACGATGGGTATGACAGTGACGACTATAAAGGTATGACCAGCGGTATGGATGTGGTTCTGCGGAATATCGTCTACGCTTCCTACAGCAAAGACCTTTCCATCAAGACCACCACCGCCAAATACCAGATGATGAAGCAAGGGAAATATGTGGGGAGTGTTGAGACGTATGGCTTCAAGTTTCACCCTACTATCCGCAACAAGCTGGCAATCGACGAGGAATCTGCCGCTGTGGTGCGCCGCATTTTTGATATGGCACTGGCCGGAAAGACGACCAGTGAGATTGCCAGGACGCTGAACGAAGAAAAGGTTGTCACGCCGGGCGTGTATTACCGCCAAAAACATCCGGAGAGCCGCCGTTTCCAGAAACGGAAGGATGAAAACGGATGGACTATCGCCAATATCCACAATATTTTGCATCAGTATGAATATACCGGCGCAACTGTCGGCCATAAGCGTTCTAAAGTCAGCCTGACCAGTAAAAAGACCGTCCTACATGATAAGGCGGACTGGTTCGTGGTGGAGGGGATGCATGACGCGATTGTCTCTAAAGAGGAATTTGAGCGTGTGCAGGAACTGCTTACGCATTATCAGCAAAGGAAAAAGAGGCCGATGAATTATCCTTTGCGGACGATTGTCCACTGTTCTGAGTGCCGCAGAGCAATGTTGCGTCGGAAAGGTGCAAACGGGTATTACTATCTCTGTGATACGAGCAAGTATGACCCCCACGCTACTTGCGACCGATCAAAGCATTTCGAGGAGCCGGATATAGAGCGGATTGTGTTGAACGCGATCCAGCATATCCTGACACTTTACAGGAAACAGGCCGATAAAGAAAATTCCCTTCGGCTCACACGGAAAGAACGCATGGAGGACTGCACCGCAGAAATCTCCAGGCTACAGCAGACTCTGGAACGGTATCAGCGGGAACAGCTTCGGCTGTATGAAGACTACATAGCTGATGCCATGACCAGAGAAAGCTACCTCAAGCGCAAGGGCAAGCTGGCAGATGAGATTAAGATGACCGAGGAACAGGTCAGCGAGCAGGAAAAGCTGCTCCTCAGTCTCGAAAGTCAGGCAAATGCGCAGGAAAATCCCATGAAGGCATTGGAGGCGGTATACACGGACGTTGATACGCTGACCGCTGAGATGGTGCAGGCGTTTGTCCAGGAATTGTACCTGTATCCCGACTCGCAGGTGGAAATCGTATGGAAGTTCAAAGATTTGATTGAGCCGTTGCTGGCTGAATCTCAGGAGGATCAACACGATGGATAAGAACGCTGCTGGATGTGATCTCTACAGAGGCTGCATCTGTAAATTGAATACGGAATGCCAGGATAAATCCCTTTTGTCTGTCCGGGCTGATTATTTTATAGTCATCCGGCCACTCGATGATATGAAGGTCTTGACTGTTCCTGTTGTCGCTGCGCAGAAGAAAGATACAAAGAGCGTCCGTATCAACGGAAAACGCTATTGGGCGCGCGTGATGGCATTTACCCCTGTGCCTGTGGAGTCGTTGGAGATTGCCCCCGGAAAGGAACTTGATACCCCATATCAGTCCATTTCAGCAATCTATGACACGCATAACCGTATCCTCGCAGAGCGAAAACGGGTACAGCGTCAAGAGAAATACGAACAACACCAATGGAAGCTGATGGTGCGCAGAAGGATGAAAGAACGTCAGGAACAGGAACGGATGAACGCTCCCATGGAGGAACCCTACGCTCCTGATTATATCGCCAATCATGCAAAGCATCCCTTTTCTGGCGGTGCAATGTGTCCACGGTAATTTGAGTGAGTCGCTGCTTGCGACAGAAATGGAGAAACGATGATAAACCTTCTTTTTGAAGATACTGCGTCAGCAGACTTGCAGGATCGTGTTTGCAGCATCCTGCTGTCACTGAGCATGATGGCTGATACGAGTCAGCGCATTGACCTGGTGAATGGAGAGACAGAACGGGTATACAGAGCTGAATATCAGTACCACTATGAGACTGCTCTGGAAAATACGCTTCGGCTGCTCGGCGTTCTGATCGGCCATGTGGAACTGACAAGTCAGAGCCGGATTGAGAATATCATTCACAACGGCTATGAGGGCTTTCAGAAATTGATTGAAGATTTTGAAGATGCTTTTGAAACAGAGACTGCGCGCCCGTCGGCGTGAATAGACTGTAATTATCAAAGCGCTTACTGACTGAGAAAATCCAGAGGGCTGTGTCCTCCTTCAGCTCTCTGGATTTTCTTTTTTGTTGGTTTTTCCTTGACACAAGGAGACTTATCCCGCCTTGGCAGGAATTACATTGAGACCGGAAAGTACATGACGGAAATTTTTCCTCTGTTAGGGATACGTCTGATCGCTGTCACTGACCATTACGACAGCGCCGATGATGCTGATGATGCCAGTCAGATTATCGTGCCTTTTAAAAATCTTATTAATGACGCCTACTGCCGGGATATCTCGATAAAGATAAGGAGCCAGCTGGATACCAAACGTAAGAATGGCCAGTTTATCGGAAGCTTTCCTACATATGGTTACCGCAAGGATGAAAAAAATAGGAACCATCTGGTTGTAGATGAGTATGCCGCCAGGATCGTCCGAATGATCTTCCGTATGAAGAAGGAAGGTATGAACCAGAAACATATCGCGGAGCATTTAAACAAAATGGGTGTACTGTCTCCAACAGAATATAAGCGCAGCTGCGGATTGAATTATAACAATGGTTTTCGAACCGGAGAGAATCCGGTATGGAGTGCAATGGCTGTCCAGAGGATACTGAAAAATGAAGTTTACACTGGAATGGCCGTCCAGGGCAAATTCCGAAAAATAAATTATAAAGTGCACAAGCTGCAGGAAATTCAAAATGATAAGTGGGTTCGAGTGCCTGACATGCATGAGGCGGTCATTTCACAGGAATTGTTCGATTGTGTGCAGGAACTGTTGGAGCGTGACACCCGGACGGCTCCGCAGAAGGAAAATGTAAACCTGTTTTCCGGGATGCTTCGATGCGGAGATTGCGGGCAGAATATGGTTCGGCGTGCGGTAACCAAAAATGGAAAAAAATATTTTTATTACCATTGCTCTACATATAAAAGAAGGGATGGATGCAGTTCCCATATCATCAGTGAAGCGAAATTGGAAAAAACAGTCCTTGAAGCAATCCAAAAACAGATCGACCTGCTCATTGAAGCTGAAACGATTCTTAAAGAGATCGGGAATATGCCGCAGAAACGTTTGGGGATAAAAACGTTAGATGACCAGCTGATTGCATTGAACAGGCAAGTGGAACGATATCAGGATTTAAAGGCAAAGCTCTTTCAGGACTTTAAGGAACATGTGGTAAGTAGCGAAGAATATGAGCAGATCGGCCTGCGCTTTACAAAGAAAATCCTCGAGGCACGTAAATCCATAGAGGAAGTAAACGGGAAGCGTGAGCGAATCTTTTCTGGTAAGCCGAGCGTCCATCCTTGGATTGAAGATTTTAAATCTTACCGGAATATCGTATCCCTGAATCGTGAGATACTGGTTACTTTGGTAAGGCGCATCACTGTGTATTCAAAGGATTCTATAAAAATTGAATTCCGTTATGCAGATGAAATGGAGGAAATGCTTGAGTATGCGCTGGAAGGTATGGAAGAAACGGAAGAGAGGATGGGAGTAAAATGAGATGTGTCAGTTATACACGGACGGTTTCAAATAAGCCGTCATTATCAGGGATGCAGACGGTAAGCATTATGGAACAGAATGAGCGGATACAGAATTTTGCAAAAGAGCATGGATGGAAAATTGAGAAAAAATATTCTGACCGGAAAAAAGATGCAAACGCTGAAGATGCATTTCTGGAGATGAAGGAAGATGGTATCGCCAGAAAATTTGACTGCATTATTACTGATTCCATATACCTTTGCGGGAACTATGCCTCAGTTGCGATAGATTTGTTTTCGATGGTATTTCTTCCATCGGGAATCCATTTTGCAGTGGTGGAGGATGGTTTTATTTCTTCTGATGTTTCAATGGAGGCTGCATTCGCGTATCTGGACGGTAAAAGGAAGAGCTTTCGTGTAGGGAGATCAAATTTAGGAGTCTACAGGTTTAATGAAACCCGACAGTATCCAAAATATGGCTATGTGTACAATGGCGGCCTTATGGAGCTTGAGATTGACGAAGAGCCGGCAGCTGTTATCCGGGAGATCTACCGGCTGGCAGAAGAAAAGCATAAGATTGCGGAGATTGCCAGAATTATGGAATCTCGGGGAATAGAATCCCCGCAAAATTACATGAAAAGATGTTTTGGATTCCATGCAAATTCTCCCAATGGGGAGCATTGGACATCTTCTTCCGTTACGAAGATTTTAGATAAGCGGATGTATATCGGGGAATGGGAACGTACGATCAATGGAGAAAAGAAAATCTTTTCGTGTCCTGCGATTATCAGCAGGGAAGCTTTTGAATCTGTGAACGAAAGGCGCAAGAAGCGGTGGAAGCAGGAAAAGACAACGTTTCAGAGCATATTTATACACTTGATTGTAGACAAGGATACGGGTGCACCGATCAGCCTGTATGAACATAAGAGCCAGTTCATAAAAATCTTCCGGATGGCATATCCAAAACCAAAAGAAGCCGATTATGAAAAAATGTGGATTCCTTATGATGAGGTGGTAAGACAGGTTCGAAGACAACTGGCAGCTGAGTGCAAAAAAGCAGTGTATGCTTTGCAGGTAATGGCATCTGATGCCGGGAAAAAAGAAAAGGAAGCGCGTCTTGATGAAGTTCGTGCAAGGATGAATGTACTTCTTGGCCGGATGATGGAGATAGAAACAGAAAGGGCTCACTGCAAAAAATCCGCGGGCAATAAAAATGCCGGAACTGGAAGTGCTGAAGGAGAATCTGATTTTGATGAAAGGTTTTCCGCATTAGACCGTCAGATGCGGCAGGAAGAGAAGACGGCGGCTGAGATCGAACAAATTTTTAGTGAAAAGAATCCGTGGATCAAAATTTTTACTGCAGTTGATATGGGAGCGGAGTTAGACAGAAAGACCGTAAAAAAATATATCAAAAAAATTGAGTGTGTCCGTTTTGAATATGTGACGGTGTATTTTACACAGCAGGAATGGTTTCAGAAACTTCCAGCAGAATGGTTTATGGAGGGTTTTTAATGGCAAGGAAAAGCAGGCGGAAAAAAACAGAAGAGGTTGTCTTAGAGAGCATAGTTGTTCCGGAGGTCACCCGTGAGAAAACGCGTGTCAGGACGGCGGCATATGCCCGTCTTTCGGTAGATAAGGGTGAAGATGAAAAAATTGAAACGCAGGTGGAACTGTTATACCAGTTTATAGAGGGGAAGCCGGAATTAGAACTTATCGATACGTATGTGGATAATGGTTACAGTGGCACGAATTTTGACCGCCCGGAATTTATTCGGCTGATGGAGGATGTAAAGACTGGGAAAATCCACTGTATCGTAGTCAAGGACCTGTCGCGGTTTGGCAGGGATTTCCTGGAGACTGGCTATTATCTGGAAACGCTCCTCCCCAACCTGAACGTGCGGTTTATTTCTGTCAATGATGATTATGACAGTATCCGCCAGAGTGACAGGGAAAGCATTGCGGTGCCGATCAAAAATATCATCAACGAGCTTTATGCAAAGGAGGCCTCCAAAAAGCAGACCGCATATTTTGAGATGTGCAGTAAAAACGGAACCCGCACGATCGAGAGGGGGACGTTTGGGTATTTTGTTGACAGAAAAGAAAACAGGCTTGTGGTAAACCCTGACACCGCACCGTATGTACAGCTGATCTTCCGGTGGTATCTGATGGGATATACGACTGGGCAGATTGCCAGGCGACTGAATCTGGTACAGGCCAAGACACCGTTTTATTATAAGGCGATGGAAGAGGGGCATTCGGTCCCGGATACGGATCAATGGCGGTGTGACCGGGTAAAGACAATCCTCCGAAACCGCACATATGCCGGAGATACAGTCTATGGAAAGAGGCGGAAAATATTTTATAAGAATGTTGATGCATATCATGCAAAGCAGGAGGATTGGGTCATCCATGAGGACACCCATGAGGCGATCATCAGCCGCGCTGAATTTAATAGGGTGCAGGATATGATGGACATCGTCAGTAAAAAAAAGAGGGATGGGTGGGAAAAAAAGAAAGAAATTCGCGAAAGATTTCCAGACCATTTTCCGCAGAAGGTATGCTGTATGGAATGCGGGAATACCATGCTGTACAACAGGTATGCCAGGGGTGCGTCTGGTACGGGTTTTGACGGCGCATTTTATGAATGCAAGGGAAATGATATCATAGAAGGATGCGGGCAGAGGATCCATGAAGATTACCTGCGGATCATCGTCATGGACCAGATCCGGAATATAGTTTCCTGTGCATGTGATAAAAAGAAGCTGTTAAAAAAGTTGCAGTCCGGCGAATGCAGTACCGGAAGGATGTTATCGCTGCGAAGGAAAATCTCGGATCTTTCAGCAGAGCTTGCACGAAAGGTTGAGGCGAGGGAGAGCCTATATGAAAACCTTACAGAAGGCGTGATTGACAGCGATGACTACCGGATGTTAAAGGAGCACTATCTTTTAGAGGAGCAGAAGCTCAAAGGAGAGATTGAGGCCGCGGAAGAAAAGAAACGGGATATTAACCGGATGGTCAGCCGCTGCACGGAGCTTGTGGAGCATTTGGAGGAATACCTGGGCAGGCAGGAACTGGATGAAACGATGGCGGCAGAGTTTGTTGAGAAAATAGTTATCAGTTCCGCAGGGAAGATTGAGGTGCGTTTTGCTTTCAACGATGTCTTTGCTGAACTTCAGGGCCTCGCGGCGGATGCAGTGTGATTTGTGAAATGGGAGTATTTTAATATAGAAGATACTAAGATTCTTGAAAGCGGAAGATGAAGGAGGCAGGTTACTTTGAAACTGGCATTTTATCTCAGGCTCTCGCAGGCAGATGGTGACTTTGGGGATGACAACAAAGATGAGAGCAACAGTATCGAGAACCAAAGGGCATTGCTGCAGGGGTTTGTCGGTTCGCAGGAGGATATGCCGAAGGAAGCGGTGGAGTATGTTGACGATGGCTACAGTGGGACGAATTTTAACCGGCCTGCGTTTATCCGGATGGTGGAAGATGCGAAAAAAGGGAAGATCGACACGATATTAGTAAAAGACCTTTCACGCCTTGGCAGGGATTATATCGGAGTTGGAGATTATCTGGAGCAGGTCTTCCCTGTGCTGGGAATCCGTTTTATCGCGTTAAATTCCAATTATGACAGTGATAATTTTATCGGGAAGACGATGGGGCTTGACATGAGCATCACAAACCTTGTGAATACGCTTTACAGCCGTGACTTGTCGAAGAAATATAGCAGTGCCGTACAGACGAAATGGAAACGCGGCATTTCCACCGCAGGGCGGGTCCCGTTCGGTTACATCAAGGACCCAGAGAATAAAGGAAAGTGGATCATTGATCCGGAAGCGGCAAAATATGTACGGATGGTATTTGATAAAGCACTGGATGGGTGGAACACTTCCATGATTGCGAATTACATGAACGAACAGCATGTCCCGACTCCGGGGCAGTACCGGGAACAGCACGAGCGCCCCGGCGTCTGCGGGCGTAAAGTAACAGATGAAGAGTGGGTGTGGGATACGCGGATGGTATGGTTCATTTTAAAAAATCATGCTTATACGGGAGCACTCGTGCATGGGAAAACGAAAAGCGTGAGCGTGGGGAGCAAAAGCCGGAGAAATGTGAAGGAAAAAGACTGGTACGTTGTCGAAGGTGTAAATGAAGCGATTGTTACCAAAGAAGAATTTGAAAATGCGCAGATTGCCATCCAGCGGATGGATATGCCTTCCATGCGGCAGGATGCAGGCTTTTCACTTAAGGGTAAAATCTGCTGTGGGAACTGTAAACTCCGTATGCATTACCATTATGGTGCAACGCCTGTTATCTACTGTGGACATGTAATGATTAGTGGAAAAGCATCGAATTGCTGCCGTACCAAATACGATGAAAAATAGGTGGAAGGCATAGTCCTGTATTCTTTAAATCAACAGTTTGAGATTTTATCATCACTTGTGGAAAAGCTCGAAAAGAAAAAGGGACAGGCTCCTGATGATCTGGAAGTGCAGAAAAGGAAGCTGGAAAAGAAGATACAGGTGCTGCAGTCAGGACGCATCCGGCTCTATGAGAGATATGCGGAAGGCATGATAACACTGGAACAGTACCAGTCTGAAAAAACAGCAACGGCAGAACAAGTCGCGAAGCTTCAGGAGCAGCTTGATAAAGCAAACAGCTTCGGAAAGAAAGAGGACAGCCTGATAGGTGAGCTTGATTTCTTCCGTTATCGGACGAATGACATTACGCCGTTTGACCACATGACAAGGGAGATTGCGGAGGCATTCATAGATATGGTTTATATTTATAATAAAAATAAGGTAGAGATTGTATTTGCTTTTGGCGATGTGATCCAAAGGGCGACAGAATATCTGGAGCAGGATGCAGCGGATGCGGTGCCAACAGAGAAGGTAGCAGGATAGCATGTGATTTGGATAGCAGATATAAGAAGACGATGGATGAAATGGGAAAGGAAAAGACAATGACATTAAAAAATTATATTCGCAAAGGTGTATTGACGGCGGTTGTATTTATATTGATTGGATACTTGGGAAAGAATTTTTATATGGCAGACGGAAAGATGGACTGGTTCCGCTTTGCCCTGCTCTATGGCATTTTAATGGGAATTCCGCATATGCTTGTGGTGGTTCCGCTCAGATGGGATATCTCCGGTACAATTGGGATGGTGGTATTCTGTGTACTGGTCGGAGGATTGTTTGACTGTATCATAGCCGTTGGCCTTGCGGCCAGGGCAGCATTTTATCTGGCGGCGTATCCGATATGTCAGGTTGTCAGGGTAGTAAGGCAACAATGATTTATGAATGGAACTATTCAACAATCTCTATGACAGGAAGCAGAGGTGAAAAAAATGATGCGGAATTATGATGGCCTTTTCATCGGATCGAACACGGGAGAAGGGCAAAGGTGGTATAGGGAAATGGAAATGATGCATCATATATTATTTGACGATGATCTCTTTATCTTTAGCAGTAATGACTACGAAACCTTTTGCCGAAATACCATCTGCCCGGATTGTGATAAATTCAGGAATAAAGATGGACAGTGCGCAGACGGAAAAAGTTATTGCGATGAGAAGATATCGGAATGGCTCAACTCGCATAAGCTGAATCTTTATGGAAAAGGCTGATGGAGTTGCAAAGAGTTAATTAAGGCGGCGAAAATCATGAGTTGATTTAAATGAAGCTTTAAGGCAAGCTATCATTATATTTAAACTGTCATATTCATCTGGCTGAATGACGACAAATTATGACAGGCGCGCAAAGCGTGCTGATGAAACTTTTGATTAAGTTGCTCAACAAGGTGATTTTAATTGTTCCTAAGCAAAACCCCTGCCTGAGTATGGGCAGGGGAAAGTTTAATCGTCACATTTTGGAAAGCTTTTCCATAAATTCTGTCGGAGTGATGGCAGGAATAACGGATCTGGAGAAGTCCTTTATGTTCCTCGTGACAATATAATTGACTCCATTTCTGTAGGCTGTTTCGGCGAGTATTGCATCTTCGAAATCCGAAACCGGAGATGTGAGTGCATTCCTACAGTCCAGTGCTGTTGTGTCAAGGATACCGAAAGACATGAACAGTTTTTTCAGGAGTGTTCGAGTCTGCATATCACTATGGAGGCTTCGGTGCATGATGTAGTAAATGTCAGCCACGGACTTTGGAGTGTGTGAATTTATTTCTGTAAATATATCAGATCTTCTATGATAAGTTG